>NZ_LWHG01000030.1 GCF_001625445.1 Haladaptatus sp. R4
GAAAGTAGTTTAGAGAGTGGTATGAGTGCAATGGCTAGTGCCAACCGTTGTTACGGTACTGGTGTTAAATTTCTTGACGTACAAGTGTGTCTGAACAGCAATGGTAATATTAAGGCTTCTGTTGGGGCATTTGGGTTAGTGGCAGATAGCATTGTCATTAAACCTGGTCAGGCACGCAGAAGTGGTCATGTCACCACTGCAATTCCTGGTCTTCCAGGTGTTGTTCAAGAATTTTCGACCACCTGAATTGTCTAGTGGTCAGGCACAACCGTTAGAAGAGTTCGTGTTCAGGCTACTCTCAAAGGCTGGGACTTTGGCAGAGGATGGTATAAAATAGCCAGTTTGGATAGAGTAATAATTGATTAATCTATAATAAATTTTCTATGGTGCCAATTGGTTCTTCCGACCCTTCATCTTCTTCTCATAGTACGCAAACGTGAGTGGACACCACTCGGCAGCCCGCTTCAGTTTTTTAGCCATGACACGCCAATTGACGTTCTCGGATATCACCGACCAGCAAACGCTGACGGAAAGTGCGAATGCAACGACCGACGATACACCGGAGACACCGACTTCCTCGACCGAGCACGACAGCACGCAACGACTGTCGCCGCCGAATACTTCCCAGAGCTGCCGGTCGAAACCATCGACTGGGAAGTCTCACATCGAGCGCAACGACAAGTAGGTGTGACGAAGTACGACCCGACAACAGAGGCGATCACGATTTCGTTGACCTGGACGGCCTACGAACACCACGGCCGGGAGCAATTCAGTGCGACTGTCTGCCACGAACTCATTCACGCATGGCAGTACCACGAGTTGGGCACCACGGATCACAGCGTAACGTTCACCCGCTGGACGGATACTCTCGATACCTCGGGCCACTGTGACTCATTATGAAAGATATTATCTACAAATTTGTCTGATAAATGCGAAAACCAGACTAACCGAATAGAGGAACGAATTCGAACAACAGGTACGCAGAGACTGTTGAAATCCCTGGAACAATATTTTGCATGGCAATAACCCGTGCAGTAGTCCACGGTTCATAAAGCGAATTAATATCGGGGTGTTGATTCCTCTCTACTTCACTCGTAGAGGAATGGTGGTTCTCTTCTGGTTTGGTTTTCTTTATTGTTGGCGTGTCCGCTGAATCTACAGCAAGTGCGCCACCAGTGATTCCCAGTGGACCTTCTTCGATCATTGTAGAGCGACGAGTATACTCCTTTACGCGAGTGGCACGGCCCCATCCAAGACCGACAATACTCATCGTAGAAACAATAACGATGCTAGCAGGAATCCCGAGTTCTGAAAGGACAGTGATAAGTGTGGAACTCACAAGTGCGACGATCAATGCTGCAAGTAGAGGCATATCAGTGAGTTCACTTCCCATCGTATCGAGAGTTCGTCGAGCAATGGTAAACGCACCGACTGCAATAGCAGTCCCCGCTATCAAAATACCATAGTTCATTTCAATGGCACCGCTGCCGACGAGTGGAGCAATTGCGTTCGCCATATTCGATGCCCCTGCTGAGAATGCAGTATAACAGCCAACGATGATAACCAACAAGGTACCAATGAATTCTCGCATAGTTGTATTTGGACCGAGTGTCGGCCGGGCAATCCCCCCCGAGCGATCAATCTGAAGCAGTGTACCTTTGGTCTGTGTAATCGCAAACCAATCGAGAAGGGTAGGGTACCAGTATCGACCAATAATAGCACTCACCCAAAAGGCAATCACCGGAGAGACAAGCCACCATGAAACAATTCGCCCCATCACTCCCACGTTCAGTGCATCAGTTGCAAGGCCGAGACCAGCAATTGTGCCAACTCCAGTCATTGAGGTCGAGGCAGGGACACCAACAATATTTGAAAGGAACAACGCCAATCCGATAAAAAAGAGAATTGCAATACTCGCTTCCAGAGTGAAAAATCGACTCGGAACAATTTCACCACCCATTGTATTGATGACATTGCGACCAACTGTCCATCCGCCAATAAGAGCACAGATACTCATGAGAGATGCAGCACCAACCTTTGAGATCGTTTGGCTACCAACTGCGGGACCGAAAGCAACTCCCGTATTCGAACCACCAACATTGAAGCCCACGAAAATTGCGACAGTAAGTCCAATGAGAAAGAGTATCTCTACCATAGCTGAACCAAGTGGTATCGTTTGTTAAATCCTTTGTCAACGTTTAGTAGGAATCAACATCATTAGCTCGAGGTCGCTCTGTCGGAGTAACCCGTAATTGTGCGACTGGTGGTTGATGTTCACTTGATCAATGCCCTGGTGTTGACTCACGGACGAACTTGCCCATTGAGAAGACGATGCCGCCACGGGTGCGATGCCCACTCCCCCGACCATAATGAGTCCGAGGAGCACCGCTACTGGTTTGATGTGCCTTATCCGTTCCCCCTCCCGTAAATGTATCTTTAACATACCATTCAATTATAATAAGAGGAACTGAATGTTTGGGTAAGAAACCAGAACGTAAAACTGGAATGTACTGTCGGGTGCCACCCGACAGATCGGGTGAACTCTTCTTTGGGTGGTTCAACCAAAACCATCGCTGGAGGAGATCAGTTTCAATCCGACAGATGTCACTGCCATATCAGCAGTGTCTTCACCCACTACCCACATTTGGTATCCAATGCAACAACGTGTACAAGCTCCCGATGATACAGACGATTCACAAACAAAACCACCGACTGACGTGCTGTCCGAACTTCCACCAAGTGCAAAACTAGTCGCAAAGACACTCGAATACAACGACGATGCGCTCACACAGGGTGAACTCGCCGATAAAACCTTACTCCCAGCACGCACAGTTCGCTACGCACTCACCCAACTCGAAGACCACGATCTTGTCAACTCACGCTTCTCATTTACTGATGCACGAAAACGCTGCTATTCTCTTTCCTTCGACTAATTACGTATAATAACGTAAGAGACGACAGCTCTACACAATCAGTTCGAAATTAAGCTGAAACTATAGATGTGCGAAGCCGACAATCGCCAACTGAGGTACCTATTGCCACTTTTCTTTGGGAACCCACCAGATAACCACCCACGGGCTCAATTTCCCACGTTCTAACGCACTCTGTTCATGTAGCTCTTCGAGCCGCTGGTACACTGGCCGCCGTTCCATCTCGACCGTATCCGCCACTCACCGGGCGGTCACGGCAGGAACCTCGGACGCACGAATCACTCGAAGAATATCGTCGTCAGTGATGTCCTCTGTATGCTGGCCGGAAGTATCGCACATTCTCCCTCTTTCGTCTTTACTGCAGTATGTAGTACGTGTACCCAAGCCCGAGTTCACTCTCCCAATAGCATTAACCTTCAGCAATGGGACTAGTTACTATGTCACACTTCACTGATGGACAAAAGCAAAAACTCCATGCAGCGTTTAACCGGCAACTTGACGTCGGCCTTCATCACGGGGCACAACTAGCGGTCTACATGGACGGGGAACTTGCGATTGATTTTGCTGGTGGTCTAACTGGTCCCGGTGGCAAACCAACAACGTCAGAAACACCTCACATCGTGTTTTCATGCACGAAGCCATACGTCGGTGTTGGACTGCACCAACTCGTTGAGCAAGGCAATGCGAATTACGACGATCCAGTCGTTGATCACTGGCCAGAATTCGCGGACGAAGGGAGTCAAAAAGCCGAGATTACTCTCCGACACGTGTTGAGCCACACCGCTGGAATTCCGTACGGGGAATTCGACGAGCGAGCCGATAAGTGGGGAGACTGGGATGCGGTTGTTCAAGCAATGGAAGACATCGACCCGATTTTCGATCCTGGTGAACAACCAGCGTATCATACATTCAACTATGGCTGGTTGGTTGGTGAACTCATTCACCGAATCAGCGGGCAACACGTCGATGAGTATATCGCTCAAAACGTGTTTGAGCCCCTGGATATGAACGATACCAGCCTCGGACTCAACGAGGATGAAGAGGATACTGTCGCTACGCTAACTGGCTTCGAAGTGCTTGACCGGTGCCGTGACCCGGGAGAAGGGCTAGGGATACCAGCTAGTGAGTCAGCAGAAGCGTTCAATCAGGAGGCCGTTCATCGGGCAGTAATCCCAGCTGCAAATGGTATCGGAACAGCACGGGATATGGCACGATTCTACGCTTGTATCGCGAACGGAGGTGAGCTTACTGGAAACCGGATTTTGAGCACAGATACTGTAGAAATAGCGACTCAAACCCACGCTGAGACCGAATCCGACGGGACGCTTTCGCGACCAGTTCGCTATGCGCTTGGCTTCTGGACGGGCGGCTTAGCTAATGATATGTTCGGAACTGTAAGCACCGAACGAATGTTTGGCCACGCCGGACTTGGAAGTATCTTTGGTTGGGGAGATCCAGAACACAGTATCGGATTTGCTTATGTGACCAATGGCATCCGCGAAGAGTCATACGAGCATGCCGCACGGGTGAATGCGATGTCCGATGCCGTACGATTGCTTAGTCAGCAGTAAGCATCCTTTATCTGTTTCACAGAGCGCTCGTATCTCCTGTGAGAAATTTTCTTGTCGCTCTACTCGATTCTGCTGTCTACGGAGAGACTGTCCACCTCATTTCGTTCACCTTTTCCACTAGTGTTGCCACTCTGCAACAAACGCGCCGATAACCGGTGGTGAAAGTGACTCGAAAACCCACTCAACCACCGGAAATCCCGACTTCTGAACGGTGGAAAAATCACTTTCACTCCGGGGATGGATCACGATTATAGCACTTTCACGTGATAATCGTATATGGATAAATCACGTGCGAAAGCTCCTGCCGAAGCATTTGACGACACAGCAGCGATCGATGATCGGGCACGAAATGTATTGGTCCATCTCACTGGTAGCGAGATCGATCAGTGTCTTATTCGTGAAGCAGGAACGTACGTCACAGGCACGGGTGGCAAGCTCGTACTGGTGAACACAATGGCTCCGAATGAGTTTATGGAGCGACAGCAAGCGCACGCTCAGATTGACCATCTTCCAACATACACTATTTGCCAAGCCGAAGAATCATGCCGTCAACACGCCCTCAAGCGTGGGCGACAAGCACTCGTGGCATTTGGCATTGACTATACCGCTGTTGGAATGGTTGGCCGAGAAACTGATTCCTTGCTTACCACTGCTCAGCAGTATGATTGTGGCCATCTCTTTCTCGGTGACCAACAGCAGTCGTTGCTTCGTCGTTTTACGGCTCTGAGTTTCAGTCAAGTGATCACACGCAAGTTTGATGGGCTTGTCACCGTGCTACGGTCTGCCCGTGACGAAGGGAAGTCTAATAAGCGACGCTGGACGATGCAAGGATGATCCGCTTTGTTAGCTGATCGGATTGAGACGGCACAGAAACGCGCACAGGCCGAACAATTTGCCTTCGACGTGGATGCCCTTGGACTCATCGAAGTCACTAACGAGAGTCACGAGAACCCCACCCACCAGTACACAGTTTCCATCGACGACGTGACCGAGGAATTGATAGCCTGTACGTGTCCGAACCACGCTCACCGCAACGCCTTGCAAACACATGGCCGCCGTCGAAACTGCGACGGATGACGGGACGCTTGACGCATTCCCATCAGAGGACGACGATGCTGAACCAGACAACTGCGACTGTGACGGCTTCGGTGACTTCCCGTGCTGGCCATGCGTGCGGACGGGTCGCAAAGAACTGCCGGACTAACCCCATATCCCTTTTCATTTATATCACGCCAAACAACGCTGTCCAATGGTACCCAGCGAACGCTGACCGAGTGCGTGGAGACGACCGACCGCACAGACAAACCGACGATTGCGCGCGGTTGGCTTAACCGAGCGCAAGTACAAGCAACCAACGTCGTGGCGAGTCGGATGGGTGTCTCCGGACCCCTGGCTCGAGAGCGCGTCAACTGGACCTCAGCGCTACCACTGTCCGGGTCTAGGAAACCGGAAGTCCATCGGTTTTTCCTCACCGGCGGGTCTATCTCGAAAAATATGATCGACAATCTCGATGCAGGCAGAATCGCCTTTCGCGGGGAGTAGATCGACGTCAATGTACCCGTCGACCTGTTCGGAATGGGAAGGCGGATAGAACTCCCGTCGTAACGAAGGTGGGTGCGTTCAGCTGAGACGACACTATCGTTGAGGTGCTTGACCACCTCGTCGCAAGGGGTAGATTCCACAACACTACGGCTACCGAGAGCACAGAAAACAGAGTTGAACAGAAGGGAACGAATCGACTAAACAGATTCCTCCTCAGGCGAGCGGGATTATTCGTGAGGCAATCAGCGTGGTAATGAGACCGACGACGCCGACCAAGGTGGTGACCACCGTCCACGTCTTGAGTGTCTCTTTTTGTGTGAGACCACCGATCTCTTTGACGATCCAAAAGCCGCTGTCGTTATACCATGAAAAGATTGAGGCACCGGCACCAATCGCCATTACGAGGTACGCAGGGTTGACGGAGAGTTGACTGGCGAACGGGGCCATGATTCCGGACGTAGTCACGATAGCAACGGTCGCGGATCCCTGAACGACGCGCACTCCGGCGGCGATGATCCACGCCGTCACGAGTAGCCCGAATCCAACGCCCTTGAGTCCCCCGGCAATGTAATCGCCGGCACCCGCTGCCTGCAACATAACTCCGAAAGCGCCTCCGGCGGCGGTGATCGCGGCGATGTTGCCGCCGCTTTTGAGGGCGTCTGTCAACTCGTCTGAGAACACCGACTGGCCTATGTCACTGATACGGTAGTACGTGAATGCCGCCGCCATCGCAGCGGCGGTTAGGGCAAAGTTCGGGTCGCCCACGTATCCCGTCACAGCGGAAGCAAGCGTGTTATCGGAGAATAACGTATCGACGGTAGTGGCCGCGCCCACGAGTCCAACGGCGAGAATGATCGGCAAAAGTGCCTCGAACAGACCGGGAAGCTGGTCTATCGGTGTCGTGGCCACTTCCTCGATTTCCGTGACCGTCGTCCCCATCGCGTCCCGAAGCGGGATATTCAACCGGCGGTTGATCCAATGACCGTAAGCCAATCCCGACACAAGTGCAGTCGGGAGTCCGACGACCACGCCGATCAGCATCGTGGTCCCGAGATTAGCTCCGATATTATCGACTGCAAGCAATGGTCCTGGTGTCGGCGGGATAAACCCGTGTGTCACCACCCCACCGGCGGCGAGAACCACTATGTAAAGCGTGTAATTCCCGCCTGTCCGTGACCGAGCGGACCGCGCGAGGGGCGCAAGCAAGTAAAAGACGTTGTCGAAAAACACAGGAATCGCCATCACGAAACTACTGCCGAACAGAGAAATCTCGGTTTTTCCATTACTCAGCGTACCGAATGCGCGCACGATGCGGTCGGCCGCACCGCTCTCTGTCATCGCCTTCCCGATGATCGCTGCCATCAGGATCGGGATTCCAATCCCAGCCATCCCGTCACCGAATCCGGTGGCCGTTTTACTTACCACATCGCCCAACGGGACTTGTGGCGAGACTGTCCCGACGACGAACGTCGCGATGACGAGTCCGACGAATGCTGGAAGGTCGAGCACGACGAGGAGAAATACGACGGCGATAACACCGACGAGCAATGAGACAAGCGGACCTTGTCCGCCTAACACTAGAGGGACGTTTACGTGGACCATGCTATCTCGGTTCAAACCTATCCATTATAAATCCATGGATATTAGTATAAATTTATCATTTGGATTGTTTTACGTGAACATTGTCGTTATTGAAGTAACAGAAAACGAAGGGATCCCCTGTGAAAGCGGAGAGGTGGATTACTTACCTGAAGAGGTGAGTGTGTACAATGTCTCGACTCATCGAAGTCACCAACGAGAGAGTCACGAGAACCACGCAGGCCACCAGTACACCGTCTCCATCGACGACGGGACGCTTGACGCCTTCCCTTCGGACGACGAGTGGATTAGTGGCCCGTACACTGGCTACGACACGTATGGCGCTGTCGATCACAGATACTGGACGTGTGAGAACTGTAGCGCGGAAGCCACCCGGAAGGGCGCACTCACTGACTGCTGCTAACCTCGTCTACCTTTTTCAGTTCTGTCACGCCAAACAAGGTTGTCCGATGGTGCCCAGCGAACGCTGACTCAGTGTGCCGATACGACCGAGAACGCAAAGACAAGACACCGACGACTGAGCACGACCTGCTAGGCTTCGTCGAGTTCCTCGGCCAACCCGACGATGATACCTTCGGGGCCGCGCACGAAGCAGAGGCGGTACACGTCTTCGTACTGGGCGACTTCGCCTACGAGTTCGGCTTCGTGGGAGCGGAGGCGGTCGAGGACTTCGTCGATGTCGTCAACGGTGAACATGATACGGCGGATTCCCAGGGTGTTCACCGCCGGTTCCTCGGACCCGTCACGGGTGGCCTCGGGGGTGATGAACTCCGAGAGCTCGACGCGGCTGTGACCATCGGGCGTCCGCATCATGGCGATGTCGCTCTGGACGTTCTCGAGCCCTACGACGCGGCCCGCCCACTCTCCCTCGACGCGCGTCTCATCCTCCAGCTGCAGGCCGAGCTCCGCGAAAAACTCCTTCGCAGGTTCGAGATCCTCGACCACGATGAGGACGTTGTCCATTCGCTTGATTGCCATAGTCCGAATAAACTAGGTGAGGGGTGCGCAAATAGGCGTCGCTGGCGGGAGGTTTCGTCGCGACCTTAGACCGGTCCCATCTGCTAAGGCGGGGGCCGGTCCCAGGCTCTCCTTACGCTCACTCGGGTCGGGGCGTTGGTGTGCCCTTGCACTGTATCTCGCACGCCGAATATGTCCTCGAATGAGGGGTTCGACAGAGCCCAGAACGGAGAATATCGTTTTTCGTCGACGATCAACGCTCGCGATCGTCACCGCCGTACACTGGACGGTATCGATGCAGGACGTTTCCATTCCCGAACGTCTTCGTGTCGAGCAGCCGCAATTCGAAATCGTCGGCCAGTCCTGCGAACAGCGAGTGCCCATCGCCCAGCAAAATCGGATTCACGATTATTCGGAGCTCGTCGACCAGTCCCGCCTCGAGCATTGAAACCGTGAGCTTTGAGCTGCCGAAAATCGCGAGGTCGTCGCCGGATTGGCGTTTGAGCTCCGAAATCTCCTCGACAATGTCCTCCGAAACGACTCTCGTGTTGTTCCAATCCGCTTCCTCTAGCGTCGTCGAGACGACGACTTTGGGGAGGCTGTTCATGCGCTCGGCGACGCGGGAGTTGTCGTCGCCTCCGGCCAGTAGTTCGCCATTAGCTCGTAGGTGACACGACCGAAGAGGAGTACCCCGATTTCGTCCAGTTGCTCGACGGAGAACGTGTTGAACTCGTCGTCCACGTGGTGCCAGTCGATCTCGCGGTTCGATCGCTCGAAGAACCCGTTGAACGACATCATCTCGAAGGCGAACAAGTCGCGCTCGGCGGCCTCCCCTGTTAGCGATCGCGAAGATTCGGCCTCATTTCTGGAAGTCGGCATGGCCCGTGAGAAGTTGACGCGTCGAGGTATAGTTATTGATAGAATACAGCCCGAAAGCTGACCTTATCCCTCTGAGATGTCTCATCCCTCCTCCGTGTTTGGAACTGGAGGTTCGTTCCCGAGGCAGCTGCAACCGCAAGAGTGCTGTCTATTCAATAACGTATGAGAAAACTATCAAGGGGTCATCAAGAGTGCAGCACGGTTACCAATCGAGTGCACGGTGAAACTACTTCGACGACTCGTGTGTGAGCACTACTTCATAGAAACGTCGATCCGGTTCAGCGGTAGCCATTACGTCACTCATTTGTTCTTCCCAATCGCACGAGTCACGAATCGCCCCAAATGCCTCTTGGCTTTCGAACAGGACGTAATTCACGATGCGTTCGCCGCCGAGACTGCGGTGGAGGCTGAACGAGACAAACCCTGGGAGGTCACCCATTGATTCGACGTTCTCTTGGATCTCGTCGATGATTGGTTGCTGATTATCCGGATCAATCTTGAAGACATTGATGAGGGTTGCTCCAACTTCGTTATCGTTAATTTCGGGCATAGAATTACCGCTCTCCTGAATTTGCTGCTAATTTGCTCGCAGCGACGAGCCCAAGAATGACACCGAACCCGAAGACGACAAAGCGAGGCGGACCTCGTTCTATGGATCGCCTGCTCTCTGTACCCTGTTCTGCCTTTGTGTATTCGATACCACAGCAGGTGGACCGGTTCAAGCATGGCGTTGGAGCCATCACCTCTATAGACGGATCGTTATACCCTCAAGTTCGTTCGAACATGTTCGAGTAAATAGTCTTCGTGGCTGCTATCGTCCTCTAAGGTATGAAATCACCTGCGGCTGAAGTATCAAAAAATGAGTCGAATTACAGAGAGACACGATTTCGTAACAAAGTCCGAAGTAGCGAGGGAATCCCGATGAGACGACTCATGCGCGTATTGCTAGGGGTTGAGGCTGTATCGTTTTTTCTTGCCGCCACAATTCATGCAGGGATGCTTATCAGTGGCTATGAACATCACGAAGCGATGATTGCCGAGAGTATAATCGGGATGGTTCTGCTCAGTGGCTTAATAAGAACCTGGCTTCGTTCACGTTCGATGTTCACAACCGCCATAATCGTCCAAGCATTCGCATTACTGGGAACGCTTGTCGGAATCTTCACGATCGTCATTGGCATTGGCCCACGTACTGTCCCGGATATTGCATACCACGTAAGCATCGTGGTGGTGTTAGCAGTTGGCCTTGGAGTAGCCCGACATGGACGTAGAACTGAAATGATGTGAAGCCGTCACAGACTTGGATATCGGCGATGTTGTATGTGACTTCAGTGAGCTCCCCCGGACAAACTCCTACGTAGAATACGCAACTGCGGTAAACACAAATTAACTACTATCGCCTAAATCCATAAGCGGAAGTGGAACTCCCCCGGGACCTTCAATGAAATCTATGTGCACAGTTACCGTCATCGAAGATACGTCTCCAGTGAATCCACGACGTGATCGACAAAGTCCTTCGTAACTCGACCCTGCCACGCCACCAGATCTTCGATACGAGGGGAGTGGACTGCCCATGGAGAGACGAACGATTCGTACGGTACACCACCTGTTTTCCAGACAGCTGGCTCTAAGGGAATCGAATCACCGTACTCTTTCGTCGAGAGAGCGACAGCCACGTACTGCTCGTCACCGAACGGATGCGATTCGTTGTTGACGATGAGCCACGGTCGTTGGCTATCTTCGCCCAGTTTGAACGGGTCTGAACTTCGAACCACATCGCCACGTTCCGGTTGCATCTATTCGTCTCGCTCACTTGGGTGCGGTTCGTCCGGAGCGACTGCGTCCCACTCTTCAGGTTCGATTGCTCCTTCGTCTTGATTGAGCCGTTCCGTGATCGTGTGGAGAGCGTACGCGTCTGCAACCCGATCAAGATCGTTCGTTATCGCCCAGTACTCTCCTCTGTGTCGGACGAGTTCACGCTGTTTCAACCGTGAGAGGGCTGTCCCAACTGTGTTCGGATCCGCATCGATACTGGTAGCGATTTCCGACCGGGAGAACGCTCTGTCCCGATTTGTATAGAGATAGCCAAGTATCTGTTCGGGCACGCTTGGGCCACTTGGGAGGTCCCCGGCTTCGAACTCCTCGATACGAACGGGCATACGCTGTACTTAGTGTGCCGATGTAATCAATGTACGGGTGTGCTGAAGCAGTGATCCAGTAGACGATCGCTATCAGCAGGTACTCTTAGCTCGTTGGCTGAAACGATCTCCGCGTGAGGGATTCAAAACGGTCGAATAACTCGGATTAGGGGTTTGATCGACCAATTACACGGATGATTTGAGAGATAGGGAACCATTCTTCACGGGGCCTGTTGTCGTACGATCAGTGGCATAGAATCTGCGGTCGTATATCAGGTATTAATCGGGATCGTAGGGAAAGTAGTCTGTGTTCTGGGATTTCGACGCGTTTCAATATGAGTGATTGATTCGATAACTGAAGTAGAACGTGCGGCGGCAGTGAGTTCTATTTCGCGAATCTGGCCGATTTAGGCGATTGACTACCGCTGGGCAGTATAAGCGGCAGTAGGTGCATCCCGGTACTCGCTTCAGTTTATGCGTAGATTGTAGCGTTCTTCCACGACGACGCTGAGTTGGAGCACTCGACAAGTTACGAAGGAGGCTGGCACTGGGGGTGGTGAGCTATAGTATGTCCATTTGAGATAACAATGGTCGAAGAACGACTGAAAGGTCGCCGGAGCGACTACGGCAGGTGTTGAAATGGCTTCTCATACTATTACCGAGTCGAACCATTCTTTATGATTAGTATCACATAATAGTCACAATTTTTATTTACCTTCTAATTCACCCTGAACTATGGTTTCAGTCGTCGCACTTGTCTTTGGATTGATTTGTGTCGTGTTCGGCGCGTCAATGATACGAGATCCAAGCGCTCCAGACAAATTCTGGTATCCCGAAGATAATCCAACGCATAGTCGAATTGCTCGGCGGGTAGTCCAGATGATGGGCGGGCTGTGTCTCGTGTTCGGCGCTTTCGTATTATATCTTAGCTTAAGCTAATTCCTAATAAGTCAAAGAAAACTAACTAATTATATGAACCGAAATATGACTCCTATACTATCTAAAATTTTCATCACAACAGGAGTTTCATCGATGGTTCTCTTTGTTTCTGGCCGAACTACTGATCTAGCCCTGATTGACTTTGTTGTTCGAGACCTCCCATGGTGGGCGTCCATTGTGGGGTTACTAGGTGGTTACTTACTTTTTGTTATGGGACGATGGTTGGAACGATCTCAAGACTGCAATTAAGCAATGCTCTACTCAGACGGAGAGACCCCCTCTGAACAAAATAGACACAATTACGCTTTCTATGTAGTCTCAACATCTGCTCCTACGTCCGCTTAGTGCAACATGGAGCAGTATGATCTGTGTATTTTTGTATGAGATACCGCTGATTTCACCACTGGCTCCCAAGAGTACCACCCTAAGTATCCATCGCAGAGACAGAAACCGTCCGGTCAGAATGAATCGTAACGTGATACCCAATATACTCAAAGCTCACCTCTGGTGAGCCATGCTGATAGAGATCCTCGAGGGCATCAGGATCAATCACCTCGTAGAGGAGCGTCGCAGGCTTCGTGCCATTCGCTTCAGTCACTGCCGTCACCACGGCAGCAGTGATCGACTCGGTGTCAGGACGTGTCGTTCGTATCGATAGCTCTGACTGTGACGATGACGCGTTCTCCATACGCTCTGCTCAGGGAAGGTGTGCTAATAGATTTTAGGAGCCAATCGGTATCATATAGCACGCTTTTTGATCAATCTCACTGAGTTGAATGTCCTCTCTTCGATAACCGTATCCACCCACGCACCACCAACCCACTAGCCCATCACTCCTTCACAAACTCTCCTACCAAGCGGACAGTCAGCCAGCAGACACAGGGTGCCCACCCCAACGTGAACCACGCCGTCTTTCAAGTGAAAATCAATATCACAGACAACCAGCATCAGCCAGCTTGACAGTCCACTATTACCACACCACATTTCCGGAGTAAATCTGCTTCCCACTGCTGGTAGACGCTCTCTCCCTCCACAATCACTCTTGCCTTCACAGACTGTCCCACTAACTCACTCGCACTGACAGTCCGGTTGCTGATTCACAGAGGACAGTCCGGTGGCCTCAACTGGTCCACTTCAAACTCGTTGTAGCACGCTGGACAGTCCTCTGGTTATCGCCGGATACGGTCAACTCCCACTGGTACCGGGATGACAGTCCCACGGGCTGTTACACTCCCAACATCTATTCTGCTGGTCGGGAACGGACAGTCTAGAGTCCATTTGTCCCACTCCAGGCTGTCCTCACCTCTGGTGGACAGTCAGGCAGTACGTTCATTGTAACCCCGGTGTCTCTCTTATTGGCACCCAGATCTGCGTGAAGCCAGTGGGCATCCCAACCAATACATCCACTGGCATCCCATACCGTCGCTCATCGGATTTCTTTGTCTTGTCCGGATAGAGGGACTGTCAGAACTCGTTGCTCTTGATGACTGTCCTGTGCTGTCTCACAGCCTTTGTGTCTCGCACTTCGTCACTCGGTTTCTGGGATGGACCGCTCCTCGAGGTCTTTCCGTCCTGGTAGCTGTCGTCCTCTCGTAACGCTGCACGTCCTTGCTGTCGATGCTGCCTAACTCCTCATCGTACTGCTCATCCCTTGTTTTCAGCTATCCTCTCGCTCCCTCTACACTGTCCGTCGCTGTCTCGCTCTCATTGACTGTCTACTGGTCTCGGTATGGCTGTCACTCCACCTTCTGTTGTCAGCACCAGCTTCAGAAAGCTAAGTCGGCCTCGGTTTCAGTCTTCTTTTCGCACTGTGGACTGTCCCATCTCGCGGTATTCTGTGTTCTGTGGCTGCTGTTTCTACATGAGGGGACCGTCCCTCTGTACTCACACTCTCGCCTCTCTCATTATCTCGCCTTGGCGGACTGTCGTCCAATCGCTACACACCAGTCTACAGAAATCTCGCTTTCGGGGGACTGTCCATACACCACTTTTCATCTGTTCTCCCTGCCTCATTCTGGCGCGGACTTCAATCTACTTCTCAAAAATTTGATTGTCGTCATCTAAGTGGCTTTCGTAACTGTCGTCCCTGTCGCTTCTCCCCTATTGTGTCATAGTCTTTAGTACAGTTGTGGGTGCCCACTCAATCAGTCTCACACAGTGGGGTGCCCGTCGTGCTACGTTTATCTTGGGTGCCCATGTCTCGTCGCTGAGTTCATTCTCAGTCTCTCTTCAGTTGGAGGTATGGTTGGTTGCTCCTCGGTTGTTTTCCAGTGTGTTTCTGCAAGGATGTTGCCGTCGGTTTTCGTTTTCTTCTTTCTTACACGTTGGTTCTCCCGGTAGTTGATTTGTTTGCTGTTGTTTGGGGTGTGTTTCAGCTATATGTATCGGGAGGGGTGGATTATCCGCGTTTATGCTCCTAAACGCCAATAGAATTATTAGCGCTATCTTCGTTTATGTTCGTATGGGAACCTCAAAGACTAGAGAAGAAGATGAGATGATTCGGGGCCATCGTCGGACGTTGCTTGATGGTCTTCGCTATCACGGTGGGTCAGCCAACACCAGTGAGCTTCGTGCCTACGGGGATGTCCCACCGGGAAGTATCCGGCACCACCTCTCTGTATTAGAAGAGTGGGAGCTCATCGTGCAGGAGGGAACAGAGCGACTTGACAATGGTGAACTAGCCAATCAATATCACCTCACTGACGCTGGCTCAGCCGCTGCCGAGGAGATTGCAGAGAGTACGACCACAGCTGAAACCGTTGAGAGTTTAGAACAGAAAGTGAACCAGCAACAAGAGCAACTGGAAACGCTTCACGACGAAGTGAAGTCGCTTCGGGAAGAAGTGGATGAACTCAATGAGCTTCGAGTAGAGTTCAACCGGATGGCCGAGATCGTCGAGGATTTCGCGAGACAGAAACAATAGAGGATGTTCTAAAACCGGTTGAACGTGATCTCGATTTCCTCGTCTCATTCGTTGGTTTGTGCTTCGGTCGGTGATTGTCCTCGGTGGTCTGGGTCACTGTTGTCCTGCTTGGTCGTCACGAGGTTAGTGAGAGGCGTTTGGTCGTTGTCTTGGTAGAGTCGAAGATCCATCCGGTGTCGTTGTCTCCGGTGGCACCACAATAACATCCCACTCGCGTAGATCCCCGTTCATCTCGTACTCGGGGATGATCGGCGGCTTCAACTTCTCACGATTTCCTGGCCGGGTGATCGTCTTGCCCTCGATACTGAGTGTATTCGTTCCTGTATAGAACCGTCGCTCACCATCGACGCTGTGATTGCTCCGACAGCAGACCGGAGCGTGAGCAACTGTATTGTACACCTGTTCGGCGACGTTTTCCCGTGCAAAGAACAAGCACCGATTTCCGTCATTGTGTGCCTGTGCAAGGTTCTTGACCGTCTGTGACGGTTGGGTACTGCCGGTCGTGTGTCCACTTTCGATATTGGCATCATTCGTCCCCGCAAGCCGATTCAAGAGCGGGTAATCCTTGCGGTAGCTGTTGACTTTGTCTGCGACTGTCTCCGGGTCGTCATCCGATGTAATAGTGAAAACGTCATCCAGCCAGGCAAGGCCATCCGGCATCACCTCCCCCGTCTGCTCAGGAATTCAGAACAATCGAAAGCAGATAGCCAGAGGGTGTCTCGGTGTGAGACGACGACGGGCGATAGGTCGGCTCGACGAAGATGGAAATCTCGGTAGAACAGAGTGTATCGAGAATTGGTTGCACGCGTGCTTCTGTGACGTTCGTGGTGCCACCGAGTATGATTGCATCGGTGCCCGTGTCGGCAATGCTAGCGTAGGTATCCCCGTCGCTGAGTGCTTTGTCTGGGTCGATCTTCGTGACGTGCTCTCACCATGCCCACGCAGCCACCATAGCTCACCATAGTGCCATCACATGCAAACCGCTTTCTCTTGGTAATTCTGAACTAATCGGAAGGTTGGCCAACTGAGCATTGCCATCAAAGAGAATCCGGACCATACCAAGATTAAATAGACAGTCGAAAGTTACGATCAGGGTTCACATTAAGGAGACGTACCACCATGTCATCTGTACGTTTGGAGATTTGCGAATACGAGAGTTAGTTTTCTATCTCTAAATCGAGATCATCACCTCGGTCCGATTCGTGCAGGATGAATGGTCCGATTGCACTCGTCCGCTTCGCAATGGTTGCAATTCGCAGGACAATCGAGGTAAGCACAAAAAATGGGATGATCGTGATCGCTGATGATGCGCTAACGACCCAGATGATATTCGCGACGCCGAAGGTCACGCCAGGAAACGAGGTCGGAGCCAGAAAGAGTAGTGTTGCAATCGCGACAGCCAATGCAGGAAATGCAGTAATCAAGATCGACCGAATGAGACGCACGAGTTCCCACTGGAAGTAAAGCGACTTGAAATGCTCTCGCAGCGGGCCGAAGATCATGAGCACGTCGATCAACTCATCGAATGCACGTTGCTCCTCATCGTCGAGACTATCTTCATACTCGGATTCGAGCCACAGGGCACCATACAGCTTCCACGAGTGATTATAGTTCATGGCGGTACGGAGCAGATTGAACTCACCGAATTCAGCGTCCTCTAATTGGTCTTCGACCTCGTTAGCGTTCTCGACGAGAGCGCTAACGAATTCATCGACTTGTTCACGTAACTCGTTGTTACTATTTTCTGTAAGGTTCTGTTCGAGGGTCTCGGCGCGTTCTTTGCTCTCCTGAACCAGATTACGGAGAAAGGTCTCGGGATCTGGGGGCCCGATTGTACCGAAGATACTGTCAACATCACGGCGGAAATCAACAGCGTCCTCCATTCGTTCTCGTTTGGTTTTTAGAGATCCGAGTTCTTGTGAGAGAACTAATTGACCGATTGTGACGACGAGCGTCACACCAGTAACGAGCGACGCGATAAACGCCTGAAAAGCGATTCCAACTTGATTTGTACTGCTCATGACCGAGCGGAACGATGAGGGACCGATCGTTCCAGAGATGACGAGGATGATGAACAGGCTAACAGTCAAGAGACTAGTGATCGCCCATCGATCCCCATCAAGAAGAAACCAGAATCTGACTCGGGGCTCGTCCATTCGTTCTGCCATGGACTCGTCCGCTTCTCCCTCGTTCATGGCCGCCAATAGGCTGTCTGTAGAGAAAAGGACATCTACTAAACAACTCTATTAGCAGATGAGCAGTATTTTGTAAGCTCTACTTATGATTAATTCTGGCGGTGAACTCGGACTGACTTAGTTGAAATCCTGCCGCCTCACTACCGCCTGTTGCACAAAGTAGAACTAAGGAACTAACTCGAACTCATTACTAAAGACGACAGCAAGACCTACTTTCGACTCCCCGGTGAGAACGATGTGTTCGGTCGCGGTGGTAGCGTTGCCCATCTGACCGCAGAACCTCATGGAGGCCATAGCTTCAGTCCTTACGTCTATGGCTCGTAGAAATCGTCCAAAAACTGTAGTGCAATCGATTCGAACGATACCTAGTCGGTCCGAGTCATCGCATCTTGTGGTTCGGAGAAGACGGCAGCAGAGTAGGTACAAACGGACAAAAATCACTACGAAACTAATTAATACAATTCTACTCTAATTGTTGTTCTGCAAACAATCTTGGACTATTTAATGATAAAATAGGAAAAATCTATGTGGGAAGGAATTGCATGGTATGGTGTTTCAAACTATGAAGGAGAGAGAGAATAGTGAAGTCCAGAATACAGACACAAATCAGCATAAGAGATCGAACCGGTTCAAATCACTCGACGAAAAACCGGTAAACCAAGACGGGTTTGCCAAAGAGTGGCCAGAAGAGGGACTAATCGCAATGGACAGTCCCAACGATCCAGATCCGAGTGTGGCTGTTGAAGAGGGCGAAATCGTCGAGATGGATGGAAAGCAGCGAGAAGAGTTCGATTTTATCGACTTCTTCATCGCCGACTATGCCATCAACGTGGAGAAAGCCGAGGAAGCACTCGCTATCGATTCGGTTGAGTTTGCACAGCGGCTCGTTGATATCAACATCCCGCGTGAGGATATCATCGAGCTTACGACTGCAATGACTCCAGCAAAACTGGCTGAAGTAGTGAACCAGATGAACACGCTGGAGATGATGATGGCATTGCAGAAAATGCGTGCTCGAAAAACGCCAGGCAACCAAGGCCATTGCACGAGTGTTAAAGATCATCCTGTACAAATCGCAGCTGACGCTGCCGAGGCGGCTCTCCGAGGATTCGACGAAATCGAAACTACGGTCGGGGTAGCTCGATACGCACCGTTTAACGCACTCGCTCAACAACTCGGAAGCCAAGCTGGGCGCGGCGGAGTACTCACTCAGTGTGCTGTCGAGGAAGCGACCGAACTCGAACTCGGGATGAAAGGCCTGACGACGTACGCTGAAACCGTCTCAGTGTATGGGACGGAATCGGTTTTCAAGGACGGTGATGACACTCCATGGTCGAAAGCGTTTCTCGCCTCGGGGTATGCTTCTCGTGGGTTGAAGATGCGGTTTACCTCCGGTTCCGGTTCAGAAGTGAATATGGGACAAGCGGAGGGAAAATCGATGGTGTATCTGGAGTCACGCTGTGTTCTCGTGACCAAAGGATGTGGTGTCCAAGGACTGCAAAACGGTGGAATTAGTTGTATCGCAATCCCATCCGCCGTGCCATCGGGGATTCGAGGTGTTCTTGCGGAGAACCTGATTACGACCATGGTCGACTTAGAGGTCGCATCAGGGAATGACCAGACGTTCTCCCATTCGCACAAACGCCAGATGGCACGGACGTTCCCACAATTAGTCGCCGGAACGGACCTCATCTTCTCCGGCTATAGCACCATGCCGAACTACGACGATATGTTCGCGGGATCGAACTTCGACTCGTACGACTATGACGACTACAACGTTGTACAGCGCGACCTCAAGGTCGACGGGGGACTGAAACCGATTGCGGAGGAAGACGCGATTGCAGTACGGAATACTGCCGCACGCGCGATTCAAGTCGTATTCCGAGAATTGGGCTTCCCACAAATCACCGACGAAGAAGTCGAAGCCGCGACGTATGGAGATGGAAGCGACGATATGCCGGATCGAGACCAAGCCGCGGATTTGAAGGCCGCAGAAGAATTGATGGACGGAGATATCACTGGGCTGGACATCGTGGAAATCCTCGCCAAACATGGTTTCGACGACTTGGCGGAGAACATGTTGAACATGCTCAAACAGCGAATTTCCGGGGATTACCTCCACACGTCTGCGGTCATCGATGGGGAATTCAACGTGACGAGCGGTGTGAACGACAGAAACGACTATCAGGGCCCTGGAACCGGCTATCGCATGAGCGAGGAGCGTTGGGAGGAAATCAAAGACATTCGGCATGCGTTCGATCCGAAAGAGATCTGACCACTGTGACAATGAGTACTGAAACCAAAACCAGTCGACGGCAACTTCGACTCGAAGAGAACGGGAACGCCGAATCGGGAAGTGAAAGTGACGAGGTCGTAATCGCAATCAGTCCAGCCTTTGGCGAGTCACAAACCTCGACGATCGTGGACATTCCGCTTGCGGATGTGCTTCGTGAGACGATGGCCGGAATCGAAGAGGAAGGTCTCAATTCGCGACTCGTTCGGTTCATCGACACCGCAGATTTAGGTAATCTCGGGAATCGGGGCGCAAAGTTGAGCGGGTCGGGGATCAGTGTCGGTATCCAGTCGAAGGGAACTGCCTTGATTCATCAAGCGGATTTGCTTCCGCTTAGCAATCTCGAACTGTTTCCGCAGGCACCGCTTTTAGATCGCGAGAAATTCAGAGCTATCGGAAAGAACGCAGCAAAGTACGCAAAAGGGGAGAATCCGTCCCCTGTCACGGTCGAGAACGATCCGATGGCCAGGCCGAAATACCAAGCACTCGCTGCGGTGCTCCACATCAAAGAGTCGAAATCGATCGACGAGACGCGAGAACCAGTCGAACTCGAAGCTCACTTCGAATAATTACCACAACGATCCATGTCCGACAACAACACTACAGACGAACCAAGCGAGTACCCGCTCGGAAAGAATCCAGACCAAGTCGAAACACCGACCGGAAAAACGATGTCAGATGTGACGCTTGAGAGTTTGGCAGACGGCGATGTAGACGCAGCAGACATCCGCATTTCTGCAGAAACACTCGAAAAGCAGGCGACGGTCGCAGAATCTGCTGGTCGTTCGCAGATGAAACAAAACTTCCAACGAGCGGCCGAGTTGACCGAGATACCGGACGAACGCATCTTAGAGATCTACAACGCACTTCGACCGAGTGGAGCCGAGAAAGAGACATTGTTGGAAATCGCTGACGAACTCGAGGACGAATATGACGCACAGATCAACGCAGAACTCGTCCGTGAAGCGGCAGAAGTCTACGAAACGCGTGGACTGTACTAACGGCTCAACACGGTAGTGGTTACAGTCGTCCGTCCCCCTTTCGCTACAGAATACGATACTACACATGAACTACATCGCAGGAATCGACATCGGAAATTCCAGTACCGAGGTTGGAATTATTCGCCACGATCAGGAATCAAAGCGGTTCGTCGCGAGCAGTCTCTTTCGGACGACTGGTCTCAAAGGGACGACCGAAAACGTGCCAGGGATCGTACGAGCATTGGAACGTGGTGCCGAAAACGCCGGAATAGCGGTGGACGACCTTGATCTCCTCCTGTTGAATGAAGCAGCACCGGTGATCGGCGATGTTGCTATGGAGACGATTACCGAAACGATCATCACCGAATCGACGATGATCGGCCACGATCCATCGACACCTGGCGGCATTGGAATCGGAACAGGAACCATTGTCGATATTACGGAGTCACAACGGGCTCATTCGAAAGACGAAGATATCATTTTCCGGGTCCCGAATGAGGTCGATTTCGCCGATGCGGCGGCCATCATCAACGAGTGGGTAGCGCAGGGATTCGACATCCAAGGGGCAATCCTCCAGAAGGATGACGCCGTACTCGTTTCCAACCGCTGTGAGATCGAAATACCGATCGTAGACGAGGTAACCGAGATCGACGAAGTACCGCTCGGTCAACCCGCTGCCATCGAGGTCGCAGCATCCGGACAGACGATCGACACCCTCTCGAATCCGTATGGCATTGCGACCCTCTTCGAGTTATCAGCGGAAGAAACACAGAAGATCATCCCGGTTGCACGGGCATTGGTCGGGAACAAATCCGGAGTCGTCATCAAGACACCGGAAGGGGATGTCGAAGAGCGGAGCATCCCAGCCGGGTCACTCACTGTAATCGGTGAGGATGGGTCAAAGAGTACCGTCGATACCGAGGATGGCGCACACGTGATTCGGGAAACGGTCCGTAACCGACGACCGCTCGAGGACGTTACCGGTGAATCCGGCACCAATATCGGAGGGATGCTTAACCGAGCCCGGACTGAAATGAGTGAAATCACAAATCAGGACCCCGACTCGATTCAGATCCGCGATATCCTCGCAGTGGATACGATCGTTCCTCAGGCCGTCAAAGGGGCAGTCGCTGGCGAATATCGGATGGAAAACGCTGTCGCGCTCGCCTCCATGGTCAAGACGAACCGACTACCGATGGAACAGATCGCGGGAGAACTAACAGAAGAGCTCGCCGTAGACGTCCACATCCAAGGAATAGAGGCATCGATGGCAGTGCTTGGATCACTAACGACGCCGGGAACGGACTTCCCGATCGCAATCCTCGATATCGGAGGTGGCTCCACGGATGCAGCATACATGAACGAGCGCAAAGAGATCGAATCGATTCACCTCGCTGGGGCAGGCGACCTCGTCACGATGCTCATCGATTCTGAACTCGGATTGGAGGATCGGAAAACTGCTGAAGAGATTAAAAAGCATCCAGCTGCGAAAGTGGAGACACTCTTCAGTATCAGGCATGAGGACGGCACTGTCGATTTCCTGGAAACTGCTGTCGACCCCGAACTCTTTGGAAAAGTAGTTCTATTACAGGATGACGACGGAATGGAACCGATCGATACGGACCATTCGCTAGAAGAGATTCGGGCGACACGTAGAGAAGCGAAAGAAAAAGTGTTCGTGACGAACAGTAAACGGGCGCTTCGTCAAATAACGCCGTCATTAAATATCCGCCATTTACCGTTCGTCGTGATGGTTGGCCGGTCAGCGCTCGATTTCGAGATTCCCGAGATGATCTCGAATACCTTAGCGGAATACGGAATCGTTTGTGGCAGTGGTAATATCCGTAAAGAACAGGGCCCGAGAAATGCCGTCGCCACTGGACTTGTGCTGTCGCATATCGATGGCAATTCGTTCCTCGATTTCGAACTCCCGGATGAGCTTTCGACATCGATTACCGAAACGGTGGCGACTGATGAGTAATACTGTCCCATCCCTGCGGCCACAGATTCTGGTGTACCATCATGGCGGGAGATGCGATGTACTCGATTTCGTCGAATACGGTATCGAAGAAGAGGGGGTTCCCTGGCAAGTTGAGCGCATTCCGCGGGACGAACTTCTCATGGTTGCAAACATGGCCGCCGAGGATTCACGACTCGGCATCGGAATTGCGATTGGAGATGGAAATCCGAGTCGAATCGTTCTTCAACATGAACGGATGCCAGAAGAACAACCAATATTCGATTTGTCTTCACCAACGACTACACAAGCGAGGCTTCTTGGGGCGAACAGCGCCCGATTAGCAAAACGAACTCCGTTGAAGCGGATTCGTGAGTAGAAGACCTACGATTCGAAGGCTTCGACACCGGCTTCAGCAACGGTTCGGTCTTCTTCAACCGCACCGCCACTGACTCCGACAGCGCCGACGACATCGCCATCAACACGAAGGGGATACCCACCTCCAAAGATTACGATACGGTCGTCATTCGTCGAATGAATCCCGAATAGAGACTCGTTCGGCTGACTGGCATTTGCTAATTCGTGGGTTGGCATTTTCAGACTCACAGCCGAATACGCCTTATTCTGTGCGATATCAATGCTCGCTAAGAGAGCATCATCCATCCGACGAAATGCAACCAGATTAGCGCGTCATCGAAGACGGCGATACACATCGGTACCTCGATCTCTGTCGCTTTCTCTTCAGCAGCAGCGAGGATCGATTCTGCAACGTCTGCACTTACATCAGTCATTGTTCACCATAAGCTCGTTATACGATAACACGGATCGAAGTATAAGATTTGTGTTGAAAATAGAACATACTACTGTATTGTTCTGCGCCGTAGATTTGCGCGAGGCGAAAAGATGATGAGATCGGACAAAAGACTCTGGCCATGACTGACTCGTCATTGATCGATTCTTTACTCCGATCTAATGTACGAACGTCTATTCTCATTGCGATCGCTAACGACTGTACTTCGACTCAATCGCTGCTTGACTCCGATCTCGCCAGCGAGTCGGGTGTGTACAACACACTAACTCGCCTCCGGGAACAAGGGTTGATACATAGCCCGCAAGCGGACCACTGGTCGTTAACTGGACTGGGGCAAGTCGCCGCCAAACTCATCGACAACTGCCAACAAACAGAGTCTGTACTCGCGATTGATTCTGACTTCTGGCGGACCCACGGTGTAACAGCAATACCGCCACGTTTCCGACTTCGTCTTTCAGAGCTTGCTGGTGGACAAGTAGTGACGGCTACTGAGACGCGACCAGCGAATGCTATCTCTGAAATCGAACGACGATTGGTAAATTCGAACACAATCAGCGCCATTACACCGGTGTACGACGAGCAGTTGGCCAATGCAGGCACCACTGGTGAAATTGAGCGACTCATTTTTGACGAAGCCGTTTTCGACGACGTTATCCAGAAAACCATCTCGTCACAACTTGAGGCCAAGGAGACAATACGCGTGGCAAACGTTTCAGTTACGGTTACCATTACTGACGACTGTCTTCTCCTTTCGCTACCGACGTTGGACGGGACTTACGACGCCCAGACAGTATTTATCGCCGAGACGGAGGAGGCTCGGTGTTGGGGTAACGACCTCCTCGATTTCTACTGGGGTTCTGCACAGCCGTTGGAACGGTACTTATCAGGTCAAAACTGATTTCCCCACCGTTCTAGGATTTCTGTTTCTCGGTCGTTGCAGTAGTACTTTCTGCGAATATTCGATGATCGGCGCGGTCCGTGAGCGTCACCGTACTCGAACATGGATCTCACTATCTCAATGGAGTATACTACCACCTGTGATTGTCGGGGGAGCAGTCGTTCGTTCGGTAGTTCTTTTCGTCCCGTTCGCACGTACGGCCAGCAGTGGAAACCGTCGAAGCTGTCACAGTCACAGTCGTCTGTTCAGCATCGTCTTCGTTGTCCTCCGGCGGGAAGGCCTCGAACGTTCCGTCGTCGGTTGCGTTTTCAACGGCACCCATGTGTTTGTAGACAGCGTTCCAGTGGACGTGGTCGGGGAACGTGCAGGCCACCAGTTCGTCAGTCACGTCGCCGATGGAAATGGTGTATTGGTGGCCTGCGGAATTCTCGTGGATCTCATTAATGACTTCGATGCATCCGGGGCTTCGGCGTCGAAGGAAAACTGTTCGGCCTGTGCGCATTGCTGTGCCATTATGGCAGCTAAATCATCCAATTCCAGAAGAACCATTCCAATATTAATTAATTAATCTAAAAATATATTTTAAGTTCTGATGGGCTGTTTGCAAAAATGCAACCAATGCACGATGACTCAGAGACGGACGTCAACCTGCGAGGCACTAGAGGGACGAATAAGCGTTTGACCACACGACGGAGATTCGTTCGGTCGGGGGCAATGGGTCTCGCGATGCTAGGAGGATTGGGAAGTTCCGGGATAGCAGAAGCTAAAACGACACGACAAACCAGTCAGAACACTACCTCCCGCAGACCCGTAAACAAACACTCTTTCAGCGATGGCCTTACTGGTCTGTTACAGCGAAACCAAGTATGGACAAACGCATTGCCAGATGGCTATTTCAGCGATGTCCAAACCAGCCAAGCACCTTCTGTGACCTCTGTTTGTTGCTCTGATTCGCGAGTATCCCAAGAGGGCATGTTTCTTGGAGCTCTTGAGGCAGGATTCTTGTTTAAGCCGAGCAATATCGGCAATAAAGTGATCAGTCTCGTGGACGGTGAACGAGTCGTCGACGGTGATTTTCTCTACGGTCTCGAAAAAGCGGATTCCGAAAACGGAGCGGTTGTCGGCCACACTGACTGTGGTGCGATTACTGCTGCCTATGAGATAGCACGTGGAACACAGGTCGATGAATCACCGGGTATCAGCCAAGAACTAGAAGTACTTGTGGATATCGTCAGTGATGGTCTTGAATCCGACCGTGTCGACACTGAGACTTCAGATCTTGAGGTCATCAATCAACTCGTCGAATACAATGTCCATCAGCAGATTCAATTTCTCGTCGACAGCGACGCAGTGTCCGACGAGCGAAACCTCTACGGATTCGTCTATGACTTCCAGGGAGCGTATGGAGGTACACGAGGACGAACGTATTTGGTCAATATCGATGGTGAAACCAACCAGTGCCAACTCAAGCACCGAGTTCCGAATCAATATGAATCGTTTGTTCGGAGTCTCCTTCAGTAAGTGAGAAGTCAGGTTTCTTATGGTGGAAAAGATGACGAGCACCATGGGATCGTTTCCTAGTGTGTGATCGTCGCCTTCAATCCCCAGAGGTGGTTTCGGACTCCTGGTCTTTCTTGAGACCCATTTTGGAAGACCGGTTGGGCATCGCAATCAATCGGCGGCTTCCTCACGCCGGAAGCCATCGTCCTTTCCATGAGTCTGTTTTTCAATCGACTCTTTAACTCGGTGTAAAGATGGTTGCCGCTACCTGTGACGTCACTGTAGTGAAGCCAGAGCATCAACAGCCGAGAGATATTCCTACTTTCCGGTACGAATGATCGGGGTGCTGCTGACATAGGACCCGTCACGAATCACTGCAATCTGTGAATATATTTTGCTCCCTCTTCTAGCGGTAGGAGTGATAGATGATTCTCCTTGGAATCGATATCGGTCGGTTCCGCTTGTTTATCGTATCGCTGTCGGATTCGTACTTGGTGGCATATTTGGTTTCATTGTAGGGAAGCCCGCCGCTGCACTTGAACCGTTAGGGACGCTATTCCTTCGACTCCTGAAAATGTTGGTCGTTCCTCTTATTGTTTTCACACTTCTCAGTGGTGTTAAACAACTAACGCCTACAAAACTCGGTCGGATTGGTGGGAGTGTCGTCGGTCTGTATCTTGCAACGACCGCCATCGCTGGTTTTCTCGGCCTTGTCGTTGCAAACATATTGAATCCGGGAACAGGTGTCCAATTCACTGGTGGGAAAGCTCAATCCGCATCGCCACCATCACTTGGGGAGGTTTTTCTGAATATCGTTCCCACGAATCCTGTCGCAGCATTTGGAAACGGGGATGTTCTTTCTATCGTCTTCTTCACACTTGTGTTCGGTCTCGGTCTCGCCATCGCCCGCGACTCTACTGAGTCTGAGCATGTCCGTGATGGAATCAAGACGTTCTTTGAGATCGTTGATGGTATCGTTGAGGGTCTCTTTACTGTCGTTTGGGGAGTTATGGAGTACGGTGTTGTCGGCGTATTTGCGCTCTTAGCGACCTCAATGGCAACACACGGTCTCGGCGCCATCGAGAGTCTTGCAATGCTGGTTGCTGCGGTTGCCCTTGGAACTCTTCTTCAGATTTCGATTACCTATCTCGGTCTCATTACGATGCTCGGTCTCGGGCAACATCCGATCAAGTTTCTCCGGGGTGCAAAAGATGCGATGGTAACTGCATTCAGTATCCGGTCCTCAACTGGTACGCTTCCTGTAACTATGCAGAACGCGGAAGACGACCTCAAGATCGATGAATCGTTGTATGGGTTCTCACTTCCGCTTGGCGCAACTATCAATATGGATGGTGCGGCGATTCGACAGGCGATTACCGCTGTCTTCGCTGCGAACCTCTTTGGGGTCCACCTCGGCCTCGGTGATCAGGTCACTCTCCTTGTTACCGTCGTTCTCGTTTCAATTGGGACTGCAGGTGTACCTGGAGCGGGCCTGATTATGCTGACTGTCGTCCTCCAATCCGTTAGTCTTCCACTAACTGTCGTCGGATTTGTCGCTGGTGTCGACCCAATCTTGGGACGAATAGCCACGATGAATAACGTCACTGGCGATCTCGCTGTGGCCACCCTTGCAGCAAAATGGAACAATGCTATTGACTTTTCCACAGGGGTCTGGACCGACGACGAGACTGCTGGAGAAACTGGATTAGCTATCTCTGATTGAGGCCCTAGATTTCTCTTAGTCTACATTCCAGACGTATTGACACAGCCGAGAAAATAGCTGATTCAGTGGTTCACTCGTTAACGAGCAGTAGTTTTCCAGTGAAATCTCCCATCTCTCCTAAACGGTGTGCGGCCGCTACTTCTTCGAAAGTGAATCGTTCATCAATATGTGGTTCGATGGCACCGTCATCGACGAGAGCCGCGATAGTCTCGAGTTCTTCACCGATGCGGCTCTGATGTTTGCCCAGCAATACCGGGAGAATAACTAATACGACCCCTAGTTCGAGCGAATTTGCATGCATCGCCGAGAGATCCTGTGTTGAACTCGATTCGGTGGTTACAACGGTTCCGAACGGACGAACCGCTTGGAATGCTGTTTGGAGATGGTCGTCACCGATAGGATCGAATACGATGTCAAATCCGTCCTCGCTAGCATGGTCGTTCACATATGCCTCGACATCGGTCGTCGTGTAGTCAACTGTCACGTCAGCCCCGATTTCAGTCGCGAGAGCACGTTTTTCCTCCGAGGATCCAGTCGCGGTGACGTTTGCTCCGAACCAGCGTGCAAGCTGAACACCGATATGACCGACACCACCGCTCGCTCCATAGACGAGCACTTCGTCGTCGATGTCGACGGTTGTCTTGTCTACGAGCATCTCCCACGCCGTGAGTGCGACGACTGGCAGGGAAGCTGCCTCCTCGAGTGGTAGCGTCTCTGGCGCGTGAGCAAATGTGTCCACGTGGCCAGTAACGTAGTCAGCGAGGGTTCCTTGCTGGCCGGCCCCACCAGGCATCCCATACACCTCGTCACCCTCTTCGAATCGCTCTACGTTTGCGCCAACGGAATCTACAATCCCCGCAACGTCACAATGAAGAATCGCTGGGAAATCAGGGCTAAAATCGGGAAGATCCCCGCGACGAATCTTGTAATCTACCGGGTTGACACTCGATGCGACAGTTTCGATGCGAATTTCGTCTGGTTCTGGATCGGGTATCTCGACTGTTGTCTCCGTAAAGACATCTGGATTGCCATATTCTTCTATTGTATAGGCAGTCATCTCCGAAGTCATATCGGCTTGGCTTTTTGCGTCCAGAAGTGAGTAAGTCTCGCTTCCGGAAGTTTTCGGAATACGTGGACCGGTGAGCCAGCCAAAGAACGTGCAAGGAAGACGATGACGTCACTGTCTCCCCACCCTACACCATTACCCGGCCTTCGACCTGCGTTGCCCCTTGAGGAAGGGAGATTAGCGACTGCTACCCAGCTAAAGACCAACAATAGCGATTGTCGGGACATTCGCTATCGAACAGTTCATCGCGGTGAATCACACCGATAGAGAACTCACTGGTTCACTGTGGTGAATCCACTTGTTATCGTTTAAGAATCTATAGGTGCCAGCAGATGTGTTCATACTCTCCTAACGCGTGTAAGGCGTATGGCTGGATCAGATGAGAAGTTGGTTGAAGTTGATCTGGAGCTGAGCGATGGGCGAACACTTCATACGTATGATACAGGCGTGGATGATGCAGACGACCAGCTCACCGTTTTCTGGCACCATGGCACGCCGAACATCGGCAAGCCTCCCGAACCTCTTTTCCAGTCTACAAACCTGCCTGACATCCGTTGGGTATCGTATGATCGGCCCGGATATGGTGGTTCAACCCCCTATCCAGGCCGGGACGTGGCATCAGCGGCCGCCTGCGTCGCCAGCATCTCCGATGCGTTGGACATCGATCAGTTCGCGGTCATGGGTCATTCCGGTGGGGGTTCGCATGCGCTGGCATGCGGGGCACTACTACCAAAACGCGTCCTGTGCGTGGTCAGTGTGGCCGGACTGGCTCCGTTCAATGCCGAGGGTCTTGACTGGTTCGGAGGAATGACGCCGTCAGGTGCGGCGTCACTACGTGCCGCTATTGAGGGGCGTGCGGCAAAGGAGAAGTACGAGGCCTCAGCCGAGTACGACCCGGAGATGTTCACCCAGGCTGACCATGCCGCACTCTCGGACACGTGGTCCTGGCTGAACAGTGTCGTCGGTCCAGCCATGAAGGACGGACCGGACGGACTAATCGACGACGACCTTGCCTACGTCTCCTCATGGGGATTCGATCCTTCACAGGTTGACGTACCGGTACTCCTCTTGCACGGTGAGCAGGATCGGGTGGTGCCCAGCTCGCACAGTGAGTGGCTGGCGCACCGCTGTTCCTCGGCGGATCTGCGACTGCGCCCGGACGACGGACACATCTCGGTCCTCAACTCCAGCTCGATGGCCATGGATTGGATCCGGAAGCACGTTGACCAAAGCTAAGCGAGTACGAACACTTCTGTCGATTCCTATTCGACGAACGCTGCGAGATTGTCGAGTGTTGATTTCATTCCTGCTTCATGGTCCTCCGGTCGGATGCCTGCTGGCACGTTCTCAGCGCGCACGGTCACGATCTCATGGAGACGTGGAACAGAAGAGCAGTGAGAAATGGCGAGATTCTAAGTTAGTATGATATACTAATATAGTACCAACTCAGAATCAAGCTAGCGTCCGAGTTTCCGGCAGTGACCCCTCGGCGGGTCGCAGATATGATTGGAATGTAACGACAGCCAGTCCATCTGCGATTCGAGGACTCTCGATCATCAATGACGTAGATATCGGACACTCCCGACAAGAATCAAGGTGAGTGAGAGCAGTGACAAAGCTAACTGAGGAACACCGAACCAGAACGGCGTCGCTGGGACAATCGCTCGAAGGAGGACGAGGATCGATGAGAGGATCGGGATGTCGTTCCCTGGCGCAACGATTGATGACGTATCTGAACTGTATTGCGGCCCACCGACTGTTTCGCCCACCGGGAGTCGGTCCGCTTCATACGGAATCCGTGATGTTCTTGTACTCCATACGACTTTGCCTTCGGAATTCACCTCGACAATCCTTCTGTTTAGCGTATCGGTGATGAGCGTATTTCCATTTGGTAGTCGATCAGCGTCACGTGGCCAATTAAATTCGACGCCATTAGCACTTCCTACTGTCCAAACAGGGCGCCATTCCCCACTCTCGGTGCGATGGAGTTCAACAATTCGGTCATTGTCACTATCGGCAACGAGTACGGCACCGTCTCCTATCCACTGTGGATTGTGTTGATGATTAAGCACAGAGGGATCACCACAGCGAATATCGCCATCATTGTCATAATCCGCTAACTGGCCCGATCGTCGACAGCTTTCATCAGAGCTCGTTGGAGTATCCTTGTTGATCACCTCGACAACACCTTTGCCTCGTTGAATGACCAATAATTGGTTTGTGTTCCGAATCGAGATCAGATATCGACCATCACCAATGACGTCGACATCGTTGATGTGCAGCCAGTCCGACTTTGTTGGATCACTTGGCGCGTCGTAGAATGAACGCCCATTCCATTGCCATGTGACTGCTCCATTTTTTACCGTAAAGATGCGCTCGTGTTCCATATCGGTCATCAGATATTCCCCCGACGGGAGGCGCTCGACATCGTGGACCTCACTATCTTTTTTGTCACGAACTGGGAAACTATATTCCGAGATGACATGGGGGGTGGGTGTGGGATCAATCACACGAAATCCTGAGCGTGAACATGGAGATTCATACGGAGCACATTTCTGATATCCCCCATCCATAAATCCTGCCAATACCGTTCCATTGCTCGTCTTCGTCACGTCGAAATAGCTACCTGCACTGGCTTCGCGCCATGTCACATCCCGACCAGTCAAAAGGTACACACTTCCATGCTCGTGCCAACCAGGACCACCACCTTGTGATCCCACCAAAATCCGGCGGCTATCGCTATCACCGACGGAACCAATCTCTGGCGCAAGAGCCCCACTAATTACTACAGTTAATACGAAAAGGATGACACCGATTACGACGAGCCAGGTTCCTTGTCGGCGGGGATTCATTATATTTCGTACTCTGAGATGTCGCAAAGGGTTTGCGATCCCTAATCGGTGATACAAAATCTGCAGGCAATGAGTCGATATAGAGCGATCATAACGGAAACCGATTGAGAGCACGTTCGTGGTGAGAGCGACCCTTCAGACCAACAGCGCGATCAGGCCGTCTATCGGGTGAGTAAGCGAATCACCGAGGACCTCCCGAAAGACATTGCTGTGCTTGCCAAGCATCGATCCGGCAAACCCGAAGAACTCCGGGAGATCGTCTGTGAAGAAGTCGACGAATAAGAAGTGATCGTACTGGTTTGTGGGCCAGTCATACTTGTTACTGCATCTGCTATCGTTGAGTTGCCGCTTGAATCCGGAGAGAGACGAGAACTCGAATTGGGATTGCTGTAATGAATGTTGCAATGACGACAGCGGTCGTCTACAACGGAATCACCCAGAGAAAAGCCTGGCTATGAAGACAGACGGTGAGAATCACGAGACTGTGCTGACCAGAACATCGAGACCAGTGCGAGTTGCCTCAATCTGATAAATACTCTCCACTCACGGATCGACGCATTTCCCGGATAAGCGTCAGGTAGTCCTCTGGCGAATATTTTTGTTCTTTTTGTCGACGGATCTCTTGTTTTGTCTCACTATCAGCGAGTAAGTCGACAATCATACACGCTGTGAGTTTTGCAGGTATAATATACGCCATCTCATCGTCCACAGCTCGGAATTCCGGGGTATGTGGCGTTCCTTCGAATCCACCAATCATCGGGTGAATACCGGGTATGATTTGGGTGATGTCTCCCATGTCAGTCGACCCCGTTGTATGAGGATCATGAGTGTCAATTGCAGCAGAGCCTAGTTCATCGACTGCATTTGCTTCATACACCTCTATCATCGTTTTATTCGTCTGGAACGGAAGATACCCAGGATAGTCTTCGATCGAAATATCAGCTCCAACAGCCATCGCGCCGCTTTCAAGTGCTCGATTCACCGAGTCATTCGCGTCATTGACTGCCTGGATTGATTTCGCGCGTGTGTACGATTCCATTCGAACGTCTGCAGGGACAACGTTGACCCCCTCCCCTCCTTTCGTTAAGATAGGGTGCACACGGACGTTGTCTTCGTCGGCGAACGTTTCTCGCTGAGCGTGGACTGCGTTCATGCCAAGCATCGCCGCATTGAGGGCATTGACTCCCTCTTCTGGCGCTGCGCCTGCGTGAGACGACTGCCCACGGTAGGTGACGAATTTGCCAATGAAACCGTTCGTCGACGAGCGGGTTAGAATCTCTCTTTCCGGGGTGTCCGCATCCGCATGTATCATTGCGGCACAGTCGACATGATCAAAATATCCCCGTTTGATCAGCTCTTGTTTCCCACCCAGTAATTCTATTTCACCGTCATTAACCAACGAGCGTCGGTACTCTAAGTCGAGGTATTCCTCGGCCGGGACAGCAATAAACTCGACCGCGCCATGGAGCCGATCTAGAATTCCAGCCGAACTAAGCCCGTAGGCCGTTCCGATCAGATTGGCTAATTGGGCGTGATGGCCACATGCGTGACACGCTCCTGTTTCGGGATCTGCTTTCGGGTGCTCCCAGTTTACGAGCGCATCCAGTTCCCCAAGAACAGCGATCGTGAACTCATCCGCACTGGTTTCTAGGTCTGTGGAAGCGCGAGCACCAGTAATGGCGAGGTCGCGTTCGATTTCCAGTCCCATCGTTTCGAACGCTGCTGTGACTTTCTCGGTTGTTGCATGCTCTTTATAGCCGAGTTCGGGTTCTTCCTCTACAGCTTTGGCTAGTTCGATGATATCGTCTCGGTGGTCGTCAATCGCGGTACAAACGGCTTCTTTTTGGGTTTGTGTATCCGTCATTTTGGATCAGATGATTCCTTGATAGCTGAGTATTGCCTGTGCAACGAGTGCAGAGCCGATGAACGTGCCCGTGAATGCACAAATAGCCACAACCACGATCTTCCAGCTCATCTGTTTCATGCTGGTCACCTGGAGTCCGATCGAGAGGCCAGCGTAGGCAAGAATTGGAGTTGTCGTTGCCAAGAACTGCACAGGATCAGTTAGTGAGAGAACGATGTCTTGAACTGGTGAGAATGGAAGCGAGAGGACGAATCCAATAATCGTCGCATATGCAAATGCAGGAAACTGAAGCGAGAGGTGACGACCTAGCAGCAACGAGACGAACCCGATGACTGCAATCAAGAGCATACCGGGTGCAGCTTCGATTGGACTGATTCCATAGCCGACGTAATTCCCGACCACTGTTATCACGCTGATGATGATGAGCATCTTTGCGATGTTTGACTCAAACGTTGGCGAGTCGACCGACATCAGCTCTCACCCCCGATGAGCGGGCGAGCAACACTGTACAACCAGTTGATGAGGGGAAGTGCGACAAATATTAGGACATAAATTCCGGTGAGACCTGTGAGCAGATTGCTTGTTGCGGCAAATGCGAGAATCTGGTCTGCTGGAACCGAACTAGAGGCTCCTGCTAAAGAGCTTGAACATGCAGTCATCATACTTGCACTTCCCATACCACAGGCCATTGCGAGTGCTAGCGGGTCTAATCCCGTGATGGGCGCCAGTCCACCGATGAGGCCGAAAAAGATCGTTCCGAGTACAGTTCCAGTAAGATACACTCCCAGAACACCTCTCCCCTCCGGTGATTCGATCCCATATCGTTCGGTTATCACAGCAAATGTGGCCTCTCGTGCGATGCTGACGCCACCACCGATGGCCTCCCGTTTCAGGCCGAGGATGAGTGCAACTGGTAGCGCAATGAAAATCGTGCCTAGATTCCCAAGCTCTTGAAGTAAGAACGCTGGTCCGGCGCTCACCAAATTGTTGAACTCGGGCCCGACAGTCGTCCCATATTTGACGGCCAAGGGCATGAGGGAGATCGTCAAGAGAGTGGCACTGATTTCGCTGACATCCTTCGAGACTATTTCTTGTAGCGACGGGATATACTGGCCAAGGACACTGTAACTGAGGAGGATTCCAATGACCACCGCGTATAATAGCGGAAGGAGTACGATTTGTCCTGGTCCGAGATCAAATGCATGACTACCAATCGCCTCTGCTACGATAGTGATCAGCAGTACTGTTGCATGCGTCTTGAAGTGTAACAGGTATCGACCGTGCGTTCGAATCGGGTCCCACGTTCCAGTCTCTGTCTCCGCGTTAGCCACGTTGCATCACCGTGGTAGTGAGTTTCATGCACATTCGAATGAGTCTGTGAGTGTACGGAGTATCATTCTTCGCATGGCGGTAATAGGTGTAAAATCGAGTAGAGACAACAGGGTAACTGCTGACCCACGTATTTGGTTGAGGGGCACTCGGCACCAACGGACAGCATTGTTTGGTGTAAAAGAATTAATATGATAATGAATCGAATAACTACGAGAAGCAACGGCGTCGCGTTGCGGAATATCACCCACAGCGCAACGATTGCAATTGCTATGCTCAGGATGTGGATACTGAAGACTCAATGCATAGAACAGCAAAACCCGGCTGAAGGCCCGGATTAGAGGGTTCTGCGGGCTGGTGGGGGAGCGGTGGGTTTCTCGCTTCACCCGTGCCCGTCAGCCGGGACGTACCCACGTGCCGGTCCGAATCGGCAGACCGGCGCATCAAATCCGGAGAACCATCGTCAGATGTTGCGATGACACGATTTCTGGTTTTACTGAGGTCTGTATTTGACGGTGATTCTCCTCACCTAAACCTTGGACTGGATCGTTTATCTCCGTGTCGCTACCACGCCCTCCGTTGGTTCCAAAATTCGACCCAATGGCAAGATATGGGACAGCTGTGATTTCGGTGAGCGTTCGCTGGTCGGTGATATCTGAGGCCGTCACTTGACGTACCATGGATAAAAAGCGCTGAAACAGTGGTTAGTTCGGCAGTTCTTTCCGTCTTGTTCGCACGCACGGCCAGCACGGGAAGCCACCGAGGGGCCATCGCAGTCTCAGTTGTCTGGTCCGGCATCGTCGTCGCTCTCCACGGGAAGGTGTCGAGCGTCCCGTCGTGGGTTGCGTTCACGACGGCGGCCATGTGTTTGCAGACAGCGTTCCGGTGGACGTGGTGTCAGGTGCAGGCCATCACGTCATGCACTGGACGACGTATTCGGAGTGATGTGGTAGTCGCCCTTTCGACTACTGTCTGTGCGTGAAGATCAATACGCGATCGTCTTCGACGCCGACGCAGAGGTCGAGTTGCATTGAGAGGTTGAGGCTCGTCGGGTTCTGCTTGCAGACGACGAGGTCTTCGAATGGTTCGTCGCATGCCGGACACGCCACTGAAACCGTGTTCTGGTACGACTTGATCGACTGGTTCTCCTCCTGGGGCGTTAGTGACGACACCAGGGACTTGAGGTCTACCTCGTCCATACCCGCCGAAACGAAGTTCTCCCCCATAAACGCTCTGCAGGAGCAGAGCGATCAGTCTGGGATCGAACATCCACTCGGTCGGTTCGCCGTGTATCACTCCACTACAAGGGAGTGAGATCCTCACCCGCCCTCAAGGGCGCGCGGGGCTTCCTGCAAGGGAGTTCTCGCGTCAGAGTAATAACGTGAGCGCCGACTCGTACTTTGACACCTCGGCTTGCCGTCACGGTGCGACACGTCCCAGGCGGTCGCGTTGACCGATAGGGCTGAGAAACGCTCGGCCGACGCGTGTGCTGTTGTGCACGGTCGAGCATGACGCGCTCAGTCGTCGTCGGTTTTGTTTACCATCTCGAAGCGCTCGGCGAAACCGAGTTAGTACGAGCCGCGGATACATGAGATCACTGACAATTATATCAGTGCTTGATGGACTACGAATGATAGGATGACAACAAGCCAAAGGAGAGATGCAAATGAACCTGCGACAACTAAGCCCTTCCAGACTTCCTTCGCTTGTTCATCTGGTGGCGATGCTGTGCGTTTATGATTTGCTGACCAGCAACAATCAAGAATCATCTCCCGCTCGGATTCAGTTTCCCAGTAATCCATAAATTCTATACAGAAGCCATTTGTATTGTTATACGCGCCATACCAAACAATAATCAACAATTACTACGGTTCTAAGATCTGAATGAGGGTTCGCCAGGAGTATAGTGTTCCAGTGGAGTGTAAGGATGGGCAGTATCCGTACGGGAGTGGTGATTTGGAGGTGAGAGACGCCTCGCAGTTGATCATCCTTGTCAGTGCTCTATTCCGTATTATTGGTTCTTTTCCTGATATTCAGCCACCTCGTCCGGTTTGTAGTGCCCTGAGAGTTCAGCTGAGAGGATCAGATCCACGGGATGCCGGTCCACTTAGCCATGTTCGTGAGGAGTCGGACGTGACTATTCGAGGTTTCTCTTCCTCAATTATTCCGACTTCGTCAATCGTACTGCAAGAACTGGTGCATCGCTCGTTCGTAATGTCTTTTCTGTCACACTTCCAAGGAGATAGCGCTTGACTCCGGATCGACCGTGTGTACCCATAGTAACCAGATCGATTCCACGATTGCTTATGAAATTCCGGATATTGCCATACGGGGAACCTGCTTGGACGTGTGTTTGTACCTCGATTTCACGCTGCTCCGCTTTGTCCGCGACTGACCGAACGACTCTCTCGGCTTCAGTGCGTGCTGGGTCTGACACACTTGGCAACCCTCGCCCACTCACAATTACATAAAGAACGTGAACAGATGCCTCTAACTGGTCAGCGATGGCGATTCCGCGCGTGACGGCAGCTTCAGCAGCAGCACTCCCATCGGTTGGGATGAGTATCGAATCACATTCGACTGCCTCTTGATCTATCCGAGTAGGCGGCACTGCCATCACTGGAGCGTCGCTCATTCGTACGACACGTTCAGTAACACTTCCCAACAGTAGCCTGTCGAGTCCGCCTCGTCCGTGGGACCCCATCACGGTAAGTTCGATATCGTTCTCTGAAACGTAGTTGAGGATCACTTCGTATGGAGTGCCGTGCTCGATGACCGACTCATATGGTATTTCTGATGTCCGGTCGAGGATTTCTTCAACCCCGGTCACTGCCTCTTTGGCTCGTTCTTCTAATGCCGTTCGACGCTCCCGATTGACCTCATCAATATCGGCGAGCTGATCGGTGTACGTACTGATATTAACGACACTTAATATGTGGACAGTCGCATCGAATGCGTCCGCAAGCCAGCGTCCGTACCGTGCGGCTGCTTCCGCGTTTTCACTCCCGTCGGTTGGAACGAGAATTCGGTCGTACATGAATGATAATTGGCGGGCCGAATACTAGGTTCTTGGGTAGCATACTCTGGACTTCCTCGATTCGGATGGAAGAGATATAATGGGTAATCTGGGACTCTATATCGCTACTCCACTTATTGCCGTTTGTCCTTCAGATGCAATCTCTCTCTCTCTCCAATTTTATTCACTCTTGAGAGAAATTGTCCATGAATTTCGGGTTGTTCTTGACCTCATCCATGACGAATCGAGAGGATGTCTCGTTAACACCATCGATAGCGACCATCTCGTCGATGACCTCGTTCATCCGATTTCGATCCTGCACACGGACGAGAACCATGAAGTCGACATCGCCCATCGTATAGTATACTTGTTCGACGCCATCGATATCTGCGAGCTTGTTCCCGATATCGGTCGAGTAACCCTTCTCGTGGGTGACGGATACCTCAGTGATCGCCACCATATCGAGTTCGAACGGTTCCGGGTTCAAGTCGGCAGTAATACCTTTAATCACGCCGCTCTCTTTCATCTTGTTGAGCCGATAGTGGACCGCTGATTTCGAGAGATCCAACTCATCTGATAGTTTATCTAGACTCACATCAAAATCATTTTCGATGAACGTAAGCAGTTTCACGTCGACTCCATCGAAATCATCACTCGTCGAATATCCCTTCGTCATTATACTACTTTCACCCTCCAACGTATATGAATAGCACGCTATTTGGTAAATACTTCTAATTTGTCTATCATCCATAGAATGTTGTTCAATCTTGTCGAACGACCATTATCTGCTTGAAAACGTCTTTCGATTCCGCGAGTTAGTTTCCGTTTGTCGCTCTACGGTCGTCGTTTGAGGACTGAACTAATCCTTGGTCATACTCCATCTATTCGAGACGCCACAGTCATCTTCGAACGACTCTTTGGACCGATTTCGAGTAGGTCGCAATTGGGAGAGCTATTCATCCATATCGCCGATGAGCTGTGCAGTCGAAACTGCCATCACTTTTATTGCGGTAAGGATGTCCTCGATCGATGCGTACTCATCCTCGACGTGGGCCTGCTCCAAACGTCCAGGGCCATACACGATGCACTGATCGATGCCTGCATCGTTGACGACAAAGCGTTGGTCGTCGGAACCGGGGGAAATGACGAATTCGGTATTTCCGTGGAACGAATCGACGTTCCGTGCGAACGTTTGGCTCACTTTGCAATCCTGGGAGACGTTCGTCGGTTCCGCGAACATGATTTCATCATAATCGAGGGAGGCGTCCATACTGTCCTCCGTTTCACCGATCAGTTCCCGAATCTCGTTTCGCACGTCTGCGACCGATTCGGTCGGAACGAGTACCCGATAGAATGTCGCCGTACAGCGGTCCGGAACGACGTTCTCGGAGTACCCCGCGTCCATCATCGTCACCGAAATATCCGCTCGTTGAGATTCGCTTGGGGTGACCGGAAGGTCGGTCGTCCGCTGGTGAAGCTTGGTCCGATACTCCTCGATGCGTGTTAAGAAATCGTTCATCGTCGAAACGGCGTTGATTCCGTCGTGGGCCATACACCCGTGAGCTTTTCGTCCATGCGTCACGACTTTGAACTTCAGAACACCACGGTGACCGAGACAGACCCGAGACGAGTCGAAACATTCGGTGTATACACAATAATCGGTACCATCGAGGAATCCTTCGTGTGCGAGATATCCGAGGCCAGTAAACCCACCCGTTTCTTCGTCGACCGTCATACTCTGTGTAACCGACCCTTCCAATTCAGCATCGACGGCTTCCAATACGTCAATCGCAAACAGACTGGCGACGATACCGGATTTCATATCGCTGGCGCCGCGTCCATAGATTCGATCCCCTTCTATCGTTGGGTCGAACGGGTTTCTGGTCCAATCTTCTCCCGCGGGAACGACGTCGTAATGACCGGTGTAGTGGATGTTCGGCCCATCCCCGAACGCTTTCTGCCCTAGCACGTTGACCCGCTCCAAGTGGGATCGTTCCGGATAGTGCCGTTCTACGACGTTTTCGGGAACGTCGATCAATTCGACATCGTATCCCCGTTTCGATAGCACCGTATCGAGAAAGGAAGCACCTTCTCGATAATTATTGCCCGGTGGGTTTTCCGTTTGAATTTCGAGAAATGAAGAGAGGAGGGAGACGATTTCACCGCGTCGGTCGTCGACTTCGTCGTATATGGCCTGCTTCGTCACCATTAGATATCCCTCCCGCCATCGACCTCGAGGGCTGTTCCCGTTATCATCTTGGCGTCATCGCTCGCGAGGAAGGTAGCCGCGGCGGCGATGTCGATCGGTTCGGCGAGACGGCCGAGTGGAATCGTCTCTTGCATACTGGTGACGCTGAGGTCGTCCCCAGCGAACTTCGGCAGCATCGGCGTATCAGTCGCCACTGGGCAAATGGCATTTGCCCGGATGGATGGGGCGAGTTCATACGCGAGTTGTTTTGTCATCGCGACCATTCCCCCTTTCGATGCAACGTATGCCGAAAGTCCAGTTCGTGGTCGGATCGCTGCCGTAGATGCTGTGTTGAGGACGACGCCCCCACCGTCGCGGAGATACGGGACGGCGTGTTTCACTCCGAGAAAGGCGCTTTTTAGATTGACAGAGATGATCTGGTCCCATTGGGTCTCGGAAACGTCCTCGACCGGGGTCGCCTGTTGCGGAATGCCTGCATTGTTGTGCAACACATCGAGCGAACCGAACTCCGCCACCGTTCGCTCGATCATCGTTTTCACGTCCTCTTCGGACGAAACGTCAACCTCCAGTGCAACTGCGATGCCGTCATCGAGTTCGATTTTCTCGACAGTTTGACTAGCAGCATCGTCATCGATATCCGCACAGACGACTGCTGCCCCTTTGGACGCGAATCGCTCTGCGATGGCTTGACCCATCCCAGAACCTGAACCCGTTACAATAACGGTCTTTTCTGAAAAGCTCATGTGAAGTTATCTCGTGGCATTTGCTATCAAACTTCGGTTTGGGTAACCCAATAATCCGTCAATAATCCGAATAGGGCGGTAATATATGAATATTATTCTCCTATTTGTATGATTCTCGTATTATTGCCAAAGTACTATCGTTATGGCGAATCTAGATCGCGTATGGTTCAATCGGATATTTCGTTCAAAGAACGATATTCCCTCTTCATCGATGGAGAACAAATGCCACCATCCACGGACGAGTTTATCTCAACCTATGACCCTGCGACGGGTGATTCGTTCGCGGAAATCGCGGTAGCTGACTCACGCGATGTCGACCGTGCCGTCACAGCAGCTCGGACCGCCTTCGAGTCGTGGCGAGATGTCGCTCCGGAGAAACGTGGTCGCATTGTCCATCGAATCGGGAGACAGATACAGGATTCAATCGACGAATTAGCGGCCATCGAATGCAGAGATCAAGGGAAACCGATCTCCCAGGCTCGAAGCGATATGCGCGGTGCGCGGCGATATTTCGAATACTATTCCGGGGTTGCTGATAAGCTCCAGGGACAAAGCGTACCGGTTGGACCGGATCAAGTCGATTTCACTCTGCGTGAACCGTACGGAGTAAGTGCACAGATTACGCCATGGAACTTCCCCGGAAATTTGTTTGCTCGGGGTGTCGCCCCGGCGTTGGTTGCCGGAAACACAGTCGTCATCAAACCGGCTCCACAGACCGCCTTATCCACCCTCCGGCTCGCCAAACTCTGTTCTGAAGCAGGTCTTCCAGATGGCGTCGTCAACGTCGTAACTGGAACCGGTGAATCGACTGGGCAACCCCTCGTGTCCCACTCCGATGTCGATACGATAACTTTCACGGGAAGCGTCACGACAGGTCAATCGATTATGAAGCATGCAGCAGATACTGTTACACCGGTGACCCTCGAACTCGGTGGAAAAAATCCAGCGATAGTATTCCCCGATGCGCCGCTCGACCGGACCGCTGAAAGCATCGCTACTGCCATTTTCACGAATGCCGGACAGGTGTGTTCGGCCGCCGATCGTCTCCTCGTTCACGACGATATCCACGATCGATTGGTCGAGCGAATCGCTTCGATCGTCGACGAGTACGAAATCGGCCCCGGAAAATCTGACCCTGACATCGGTCCGCTTACTTCCGCCGAACACAAAGACCGGGTTCTGCAGTATATCGATGTTGGAAAAGAAGAGGGTGCGACACCATTGATTGGAGGAGAGGTCCCCGATCAGCCGGGATACTTCGTCGAACCGACGATCTTCACGGATGTCGAAAACGAGATGCGAATCGCCCAAGAGGAAATATTTGGTCCGGTACTCTCGGTGATCCCTTTTCACGACGAACAAGAGGCACTATCGATCGCCAACGATACGAAGTACGGGTTGACGGCAGGAATATTCACGAACGATATCACTCGGGCACACCGTCTTTCACGATACCTGGAGGCGGGCAATGTCTATGTGAATAAGTGGTTCGGAGATACGACACAAACCCCGTTCGGTGGCTACAAATACAGCGGTATTGGTCGCGAAAAGGGCTTGGAAGCACTGGATTCGTATCTACAAACCAAGAACGTCGCGATCGACATCAGTGAGGATGGCAGCGGGACGCTTCCCGGAGCATAATCCATATCGGTATCCTGGAAAGATCGCTTGCAAGCCCCAGTATATTGTATTGTTTTTATCGGTATTTTAGGACATAATACTGAATAGATGTTAATATACGAATGAGATACATCTGATCGCAAATCTTTTGAACAATGCAGAGAGAATTTGTGCATGGGCAACACGGAACAAATGGAGGAGTTGACGACTCTGATCGGAGAGTTAGTCCGTATCGAAACGGAGAATCCACCTGGTAACGAGAAAGCGTGTGCGGAGTTTATCGCCACTTGGTTCGAAGAACGAGATATCGAAGCGGAGATCATCGACGAACCATATCCCGACCGACCCCAAGTTGGCGTCAAAGTTGGGAGTGGCGAACCAACGCTCGTGTTGAACGGGCACATCGACGTCGTCCCGGCAGGGGACCGGGACCAATGGACGCACGATCCGTATGCCGGCGAAGAAGTCGACGGGCGTCTCTACGGTCGTGGGAGCGTCGATATGAAGACCGGTGTTGCGATAGGGATGTTGACGATAGCTCACTTTGCGGATGATATCGAATCCGGTAGGCTTCCAGGATCGCTCGTTTTTCATGCAGCAATCGGTGAGGAGACGGCCGAACCGGGGACGAAAACCCTCCTCGAAAACGGCTATGACGGGGATTATGGTGTCGTACTTGAGCCGACTCGGTTGCACACTGCGACGAGTGAGAAGGGTCTGGCGTGGTACGAGATCTCCGTTACGGGCGACCCATCACATGCGAGCCGACCCGATCAGGGCACGAACGCGATTCAGTATGCAAAACCAATGCTGGACGCACTCGATGAGTATGACTCCACAGTCAGGGAACGTACCGATCCCTTGGTCGGGCAAGCCTATTCGACGGTGACGATGTTCGAAGCAGGTACGAAAGAGAACGTCGTCCCTGAAGAGGCAAAGATCACCATCGATCGGCGTTTCCTCCCGGATGAATCCATCGAACAAATCGACTCGGAGATCGATGAGCTAGTGGAAAGCGTCCAAGAGGAACACGGTGTTACCATCTCGTGGAACCGGACGCGAACGTACGAATCAGCTGCCATAGACGAAGACAGCGTACTTGCGGATATTTTCCGAAAGCACTCCGCACGGGTCGCGGACGTATCTCCGGAACCGTGGGGGGTGAGCGCATCGACCGACGTTCGTAACTTTATCAATGATGCCGATACTGAAGCGATCACTTGGGGTCCCGGTGATTTGGCACAGGCTCACACGTACGACGAGCACGTCGACCTTTCCGCTGCTATGGATGGGTTGGATGCTCTTCTCGGCGCAACCGAAGAGATGCTTACAGCGGTATCGGAATAACGGTCCAGCGTAGCGTGTAGCGATTATCACGAGTGGTCGGCGTCGGGGAGGAAGGGATATTATACTTCAATTGGCCCCGATTGGAGGATAAAATACGATGATCAAATAATTTCCTACAATATTGTACAATGACAACCGATAGATTTACATTCGAAAATTGTATTCTATGTGGTAGGGTCAAACATGACACTATATGGCATGCCAACAGCGATGTTCCTGGTGTTCGTTGCGACGATTTTAGCCGGGAGCCTTGGTGCAATCCACTACACGATAGTTCACATTCTGTTAGGAAGACCGATTGACGAGAACATTCGAAAAACGACGACGGAACCACGTGCGACAGACGGGGGCCGCAACGATGGCTGACGTCAATCCGTACTATCTCGGCGCGTTCGTGGTGTATCTGCTTATCGTTCTTGCCATCGGTATCTGGGGATATCGGAAAACGACAGATGTCATGGATTTCTGGGTGATGGGGCAGAGCATGGGACCGACCCTGGCAACCTGGTCGCTCGTTGCCAACTTCGTGAGCGCAGTCAGCGTGATCGGATTTATCGGAGCCGTCTACGGCGGCGGCTATTCCCTCATGACCGGTACCATTTTGGGATTGATGCTCGGTGTCAGCGGTCTCTACTTCGTCGTCGGTCGCGTTCGACAGTTGAATCACCTGACGTTGCCCGACATCATCGCGGATCTGACCGGGCGACAAGCGGCCCGACCGATTGCAGGAGCGGTGTTGCTCGCGAACGGTTGGCTGTACCTTATCATGCAACTCGTCGGTGCCAGCCTCCTCGTTACGACGATTACCGGTGTTCCGTACGAGTACATGGTGTGGGTCATCGGCGTCGTGTTCATCACGTACACCGTCCTCGGCGGGTTGGTGAGCGTGGCGTGGACGGACCTCCTTCAAGGTACGATCATGGTCGCAGCCGTTCTGTTCGCACTCGGGTACATGGTGCTCGACTTGGGTGGATTCACTGCCATCAATACCGAGTTTGCCGCGATGAGTTCAGCAAACGTTGCGCCTCTCGGAAACGGTGCCTACACGGTAATCGGAGTCATCGCATCCGTCGTCGCGTTTTTCGGCACGATATTCACGGAACAGAACATGATCGTGCGTATCGCCGCGACGAAGGACGTCCGAACAGCGAAAATCCATCTCGCAGCTTCCGGTGTCATTCTTTCGGTGTTCTACACTGCGCTCGTGGTCCTCGGCGGTGCGACGACCGTCGCACTGGGGAACGCCGGATTGTCGATCAACACTGTGGATAACGCGTTCCCGACGTTGATAACCGATTACGTGCCGACCTCGGTCGGTGTCGTCATCATTCTCGCCGTTATGAGTGCGATCCTTTCGACGACGGATACACGACTTCATTCGACGGGCATCACTACGGCGCGTGACATCTACAGCTACTTCCGACCGAACGCATCGGACGAATCACAGCTTCGGGTTTCACGAATTGCAACCGTCGTCTTCGGAATAACTGCGACGGCGGCGGCCGTCAATCCACCGGACACGATTATCGGTCTTTACAACCTTCGTGCGATCCTGCTGACGAGTGCTTTCCTCATCCCGGTTTATACAGCACTCTACCTCTCGGATGTCAACGGATGGGCTGTACTCGCCTCCATCGTCGTTGGGACGGTCTTGGGCCTTGCCGCAAACTTCTACGGTGGAGGTATCGGCATCCCCGCGACGTTCATCGGTGTCGGGTCGGCCGCGTTGGTGTTGTTGGTCGGGTATTATGCCCTTCCGGATCAGGGAAATGGCCCACGACAGGAGTACGCCGCTTCGGATGATTAATGCCATACGAAAATATCGATGACATCACTACCACATCTCGTTCTAACCGGATCACCGTACGAACGCGGCCTCACACACGGGGAACGCTTCGCGGAAGAGATCCGTATGAACGTCGAAACGTACCTGACACGGTTTGCACAACACGGTGCCAAGGAAGAAGTCGTTCGACGCCAAGCGACCGAGTACGTCCCCCTCGTGGAGGAGTGGAACCCCGACTATGCCTCGGAATTGCGTGGTATCGCCGACGGAAGTGGCGTCCCAATCGAGGAGGTAATGCTTCTCAACGTCCGATACGAGATACTCTATGCGTCTTATTCCGATCAAACGGCCGGAACGGACGGATGCACCAGTTTCGGTCTCCTTCCGACGGCGACAGCCGACGGGAAAACGTATGTTGGACAGAATTGGGACTGGGCAGTACCCATCGCAGATACGCTCTTGGTAACCGAGACTCATCAGCGCGATGGAAGCGACCACATCGCGATCACGGAGGCAGGTATCGTCGGCGGAAAGATGGGCGTCAACGAACACGGTATCGGCCTCGTGATTAATGGCCTCGTTTCCCCGGACGATGGTGAACACCCGTTTCGGAAACCCTTCCACCTTCGCTGTCGCGAAATACTCGATGCGACACGCTTCGATAGCACACTCGAATCGATTATCGCCACACCGCATGCTTGTTCAGCCAATTACGTCGTCGGTCATGGTGATGGAGAGGTGATAGACATCGAAACGTCGCCCAACCGGACCGACCATGTCTATCCACGGGATGGAATCGTCACACACGCCAATCACTTCATGACGTCCGGTTTCGAGAGCCGAATGGAACGACAGCTCCCTGACTCGCTCTATCGAGCAAATCGACTTCGTCGACTGTTCGAACACCAACGTGGAGCGATAGACACTGAAATAATGAAATCCGCTCTTTGTGACCACTTCGGTCGTCCCGCGAGTATCTGTCGACACGAAGATCCGGATGCTCCCGTGGAAGAGCGCAGTCGGACAGACACGAGCGTAATTCTCGATCTCGACGACCGCACTCTGCATGCCACCTATGGACCTCCGTGTGACGAAGACTATCGGACCTACCGACTTGGAGAATAGTGGAACGCAGTAGAAAGTGATTTTCTAGACCGCTGGAGGGATGAAACCCGTCGGAACGATACCGAGTCACTTCCTGACTGACCGCACTCGGCTACGGGGCCACTTGCTCTTGCCTTCCCCCTCTCCCCGATTTTTCGAACATTGTTCAAACGAGCGTTTATTATTTTGGAGAAAAATCGTTCACTATGTCACAGCAGGATTCAGGAACGGAGCCGGTCTCGATTCACCATTGGTACGATCCGGAGTCTAGGCCCCTCAGTATCACTGACGGTGAAGATGCGACAGTATGGGACGAGGATGGAAACGAATACCTCGACTTCTGCTCGCAGTTGTACTGCACCAACCTCGGCCACAGTAACGCGGCAGTGATCGAAGCAATGGAAGAACAGGCAGGAAAGATACCGTACGTTTCCTCGGCAAAACGGTCACCGACCCGCGACCGACTCGCAGAAAAGCTCGCACGCGTCACACCCGAATCACTGTCCCACACGTTTTTCTCGGTTTCCGGAAGCGAAGCCAACGAAATCGCGGTACAGTTCGCGCGTGAGTATCAGGACGCACCAACGGTACTCACCCGTTGGCGGTCCTATCACGGTGGAACGTACGGTGCAGGAGCGCTAACAGGCGATCCCGAAACACGGGCAACGATAGAACGGCACGCTGCTACTTCAGGCACAGCAAAGTTTCTCCCACCCATTCCAAAGGCCTTCGACACCAGTGATCCTCAAGAACTGGCACAGCGTGCCGGAGAGCACCTCGAATTCGTGATTCGAAATGAAGGGCCTGACTCGGTTGCCGCCATCCTCACCGAACCGATCGCCGGAACGAGCGGTGCTTTCACCGCGCCCCCGGGTTATTTTGACCACGTTCGTGACCTCTGTGATGAGTACGACATCCTCCTCATCGCCGACGAAGTCATCACAGGATTCGGTCGCTGTGGTGACTGGTTTGGCGTTCAGACCGAAGACATCGAACCGGATATGCTGACGTTTGCAAAAGGCGTTACGAGCGCATATGCACCTCTCGCGGGCGTCTCGGTAACGCCGGAGATTGCGTCGTTCGTTCGGACGAACGGTTTCGATATTGGACAGACGTTTGGGGGACATCCGATGGCGTGTGCCGCTGGCTGTGCCGCAATCGATGAGTATGCAGACGGCATAATCGATGGTGTTACTGATCTGGAAGAGGGGCTCGCGTCTCGAATTCGACAGTTGGAATCGAAACACGATGTCGTCCGTGATGTTCGTGGACGAGGAGGGCTGTGGGCTGTCGAGTTCGCCGACCCGGAGACCGAGACTTCCTTCCACGATCCACGTGTCGACGACGGGCAAAACCCCGTCTCGGCGGTCCTCCACGAATGTCGCGACCGAGGTATCCTGCTGGGAGGTGGTCGCCCTGGGTTCCAGATCATCATCTCTCCACCGCTGATCGCAACGAAGTCCGAGATCGACCGGGCGATGGATGCACTCGATGACTCTATCACGGCAGTCTTCGATTGAGAGTCCATCACCCACGTTGGAGTTGATGGAGAACAGAGTTGGTGGAAAACGGAGTTGATAGAAAACGGCAGAAAAGGCGTTGTCAGGCGTCAGGCCATCGCTCGATGTAGACCACTTTATCGGTGTAGAAATGAATCATGTCTTCACCTTGTGCGTGGAGATCACCAAAGAAGGAATCCTTCCAACCACCGAAGTGGAAGAATGCCATCGGAGCGGCCGTTCCTGTATTCACACCGAGGTTGCCAGCGTCGACCGTATGGCGGAATTTTCGGGCATCGCTTCCCCGGTCGGTAAAGAGACTGGCGGCGTTACCGAACCGACTTCGATTCACGATGCCGAGGGCATCTTCGAAATCGTCAGCGCGGATCAACGCGAGGACCGGTCCGAAAATCTCCTCACAGGCGATACTCATCTCCGGATCGACATCGCCGAAGATCGTCGGTCGAAGGAAATTCCCAGTATCGGGTGTTTCGAGTTCGCGGCCATCTAGGAGGAGATCTGCACCGTCCTCGATACCTTCTCCAATGTAGTCTTCGACCCGGTCTTGCTGATCCGGCGTGATGAGCGGCCCCATTTCGGAATCGTCAGTCAACCCATCGGCAACGGTCATGTTCTCGGCGCGTTCGACCACCCGATCGGCAAATTCGTCGTAAACATCGTCGACGACGACTGCAACGGGGTTCGCGAGACATCGTTGTCCGGTGTTCGCGAAGGCGGATCCGATCGTTTGCTCGGCGGCGAAATCGAGATCGGCGGATTCGGCGACAACGATGTGGTTTTTCGCTCCTCCTTGCGCTTGAACCCGTTTACCGTTGGCTGCAGCCGTTTCGTACACGTACTTGGCCACTGGAGTACTTCCGACGAAGGATACCCCCGCGATATCGTCGTGTTCCAACAATGTATTGACCGTCTCCTTGCTCCCATTCACGAGTTGTAAAATCCCGTCAGGGAATCCAGCGTTTTTCACGAGCTCGAACAGATATTGTGCGGTAAGCGGATCGCGTTCGCTCGGTTTGAGGATAAATGCGTTACCAGTGGCAACCGCGTAGGGAAGGAACCAGAGGGGAATCATTCCCGGGAAGTTGTACGGCGTGATTGCGGTGAACACGCCGAGTGGTTTCCGGACGGCGGTTTCATCGATCTCCGGGGCAGCGTTCGGGAGGTGGCCCGCTTGCATGAGCGATGGAATACCACAGGCGACTTCGACGTTTTCGATGCCTCTGCGGAGCTCTCCTTTCGCTTCTTGAAACGTTTTTCCGTGTTCTCTGACCAGCAGTTCCGCGATTTCGTCTTGATGATCTTCGAGTAATTGCTTCAATCGAAACAGTGGTTGGATACGTTCTTCAACCGGAACCTCTCGCCACTCCAAGAACGCTTCATAGCCAGCCTGCACTGCCTCGTCGACGTCGGAAGTAGTACTGAAGTTCGTGTGTGCTATCGTCTCTTCCGTCGCAGGATTTACGATATCTTGGCCGTCGGAACCGCTCGGGGCTCGCCATTCCCCATCGATGTAATTCTGTACGGAATCGATGTCGATCGGAGTTTCCATCGTCATGAGTCATGTGCGCATTTGTCTCCCCGCCTCATAACACTTTCTCACCAAATCCAACTCGAAGATAAATATGCGAATATTGTTCTGAATGAATATTCACTAGCGGACAATATCCTACAACACTGGATAATCACCAAAGATTAATCAACTCGTGCGGAGTAGAGAGGATAGAACGATGTCTGGTCAAGAAAGTGAGTCCGATACCACTCTCAACGAGATAGAACGGACTGACAAAGAGTACGTCTTCGGTACGTGGTCGTTTCAAAGTGAAGTGAGCCCAACACAGATAATAGACACCGACGGCGTCACCTTCACCGATGCGAACGGGAACGAATACATCGACTTTTCGGGACAGCTCATGTGCTCGAATCTCGGTCATTCCGCCGAGCGAGTTACGGAGGCCGTCTCCAAACAGATCAATGAAACGGCATACGTCGCCCCGGGCTTCACCACGGAAGCGCGTGCAAATCTCGGAAAGAAGTTAGCGGAGGTTACACCTGGTGACCTTTCGAAGACGTTCTTCTCGACGAGCGGGACGGAAGCGGTCGAGGCTGCGATCAAAATTGCGAGATTTTCCACTGGAAAGCAAAAGATCATCTCTCGATACCGTTCCTATCACGGAGCAACCTATGGATCCATTAGCGTAACAGGGGACCCTCGTCGGCTTGCAGCAGAACCCGGCATCCCGGGGACGATCAAAGCCCCCGACCCGTACGCCTACGGGTCGACATTGGATCCGATGCAGAGTCTCGAATACATAGAGGAAATGCTGAAGTTGGAAGGAGATACTGTCGCAGCGGTACTCGTCGAACCGATCGTCGGTTCGAACGGGATTCTCGTGCCACCCGATGAGTACCTCCCCCGACTCAAGGAGATCGCACACCAACACGGCGCTCTCTTGATTTGTGATGAGGTGATGTCCGGATTTGGACGAACCGGCGAGTGGTTTGGTTGTGACGTGTTCGACGTCGAACCCGACATTATGACGATGGCAAAAGGATTGACCGGAGCGTATCAACCACTCGGTGCCACCATCGTTAACAGTGAAATTGCCGACCACTTCGAAGACGATATGTTTTGCCACGGGCACACCTACTCCGGTCACCCAGCGGCGGTCGCCGCAGGGCTCGCGGCCGTCGAAACGTACCAATCGGAAAACCTCATCGATCAGGCACGGGAAACCGGAGAATATCTGGGCGCTCGTCTCGATGACCTCGCAAACAGTCACCCCAGTGTTGGTGACACACGGGGCGTTGGACTCTTCCGTGGAATCGAATTGACGAAGAGTTCGAACAAACGGGTCCCGTTCGGGACTCGGGACGACAAAGTCAGTAAGGGGAGTACAGTCGTAGACGAGGTGGCGGCCAAAGCCTACGAAAACGGCGTCTACGTTGCGAACATGATCAACACCCTCATTATCGCACCGCCGCTCACGATCACGGACGCCGAGATCGATGATGCGGTCGCTGCACTCGATGTTGCCCTCGAAGTATCAGACGAGGCGATGGAGGATGGAATCATGGACTGATCTCATCCGCATTGACGACACCACAATCGCATTATTTGATTTGTGGACTCGAGTGCCTCTAATTGGTACTTGTTCAATTTTCCTCCGTAATTAGTTCATAATAAGAAAGAATATAGTATAATATTGTTTCATTGAGCACAATACTTTTCACCATTGAGAGTTATTTCCTACCATGGTAGTTGAGACCATAATTAGCGGTGGAACAGTGGTAACTGCTACAGGAAAAACCGACGCTAGTATCGCGATCGACGACGGGCAAATCGTCGGTATCGGAACCGATGAAACGTTACCGGACGCATCCGAAACGATCGATGCATCCGGTTTACTCGTAATGCCCGGCGTGATCGATCCACACGTCCACATCGATGATATGTTCTCCATCGATAGCTACGAATCCGCGACGGGTGCCGCTGCTGTCGGTGGGACGACCTCATACATCGACTTTGCATGGCAAGCATGGGACGGTGAGATGGGAATTTGGGACGAAGACGGGACGCTACTGGAAGGCGTCAAGCGAAAGCAGGAGAAAGGGGAAGATGCGCTGGTCGATTACAGTCTTCACGGTGCAATCACACGAGAGGACCCCGCCGTTTTCGATGAAATCCCCGACGTAATCGATGCTGGTGTGACGTCGTTCAAGATGTTCACCGCATACGAGCACGGCCTTTCGAACGGATTCATGAACAGGGCCATACAGCATATCGCGGCGGAAGATGCCGTCGGTGTGTTTCACACGGAAGACCCATCGATCTGTGACTCGCTGACCGAACAATTCAAAGAGGAAGGAAAAGGGGATCCGGAATGGTATCCGAAATCACGTCCGGATTACGCGGAAGCCATGGCGGCCGAGGATGCGGCGCGAATGGCGGTCGAAGCAGGGATGAAGTACTATGGAATACACACGACGTGTCGAAAAGCGGCCGACATTCTGGAGTACTTCCAAGACGACGGCAGCATGATTCGTGCCGAAACGTGCACCCATTACTGTACGCTCGACGATTCGATCTTCGAGGAGATGGGCAATCTCCCCATGATTGCACCGCCAATCAGAAAGCCGGATGACATCGAGGCGATGTTCGAACATCTTCACAACGGCTGTTTGAGTGTCGTCTCGACCGACCATTGTGGATATCGACTCGATCAGAAACAAGTCGAAAACTGGTGGGATAGTGCGTTTGGAGCGAACGCCCTTCAAGTCAGTTTACCGGTGTTCTACGATGAAGCAGTGAATCGCAGAGGATTCTCACCGTCGTTCGTGGTACGAGTGATGGCTACGAACCCCGCCGACACGTTTGGACTCTCGGAGAAGGGAGCGTTGGAGACGGGGAAGGACGCGGATATCGTTCTCATGGATCCGGATGAAACGTATTCCATCACTGCCGACAACAACGTCAGCAAAGCCGAATTCTCGATTTACGAAGGACGAACGGTCACCGGTCGCGTGAAGAAAACCCTCGTCCGAGGTGAAGTCGTCGCAGAAGACGGGGAAGTCGTCGGAGACCCAGGATATGGGCAGTTTATCGAACGTGAGGTCCCTGACTGGAATACACAGTGAGCAACCGAAACTCGCAGTGATTGCTATTCCGATTTGAACTCTGCGAAGACGTCGATAACTTCCTCTACGTTATCACCTAACGAGTAGAGAACGGGCTCCGTACATCCTGCGTCACAATAATCCTGTACACGACTGACGACGTCCTCTGGGGTCCCTGCAGCGACCACGTTCGTCACAATATCGTCATCCACGAGGACGCTTGCACGTTCGATATCCTCGGCCGTTGCGGGCCAGCTTCCTAATTCCGCCTCAACTTGGTCACCGAGTTCGGGGGCGATTCCCGATCCCTTCCTAATGTGTGGCTGCTGTCCGATGTATTGGGTTACCAGTCCACGGGCTTGGTCGATCGCTCGTTGGCGGTCCTCATCCATCGAGACTGCAATCAACTGTGGTCGATCGACGTCCTCGATCGAGCCACCTTGTTTCTCGACTCCCTCCGTGAGCTTCTGCATGCCGAGTTCGTTGTGTTCGGGTGGGATGAGATAGTTCATGAATACACCGCCTGCAATTCCGTTACCTACCAGTTCACCGGTGAGTTTGTGCATCGTTGGGCCCGTGGCACCGATGTATATCGGGACATCCCGTGGTGAAGCGTCCGAACGGACGAGATCGAGTTCGATGTCCTCGACGTTGAGAGTCTGACCCTCGTAAGTCACGTTCTCGAGGTCGAACAATTTCCGGACCACAGTACAGTATTCCCACATTCTCCGAAGTGGGTTCTTGCGGTCGATGCCGACTTTTGATGCGAGGGGATCCCACCAGGCACCGATGCCGAGCTTCATCCGTCCCCCGGAGAGTTCGTCGAGCGTGGAGAACGTCTGGGCCATCAACGCCACGTTCCGTGTATAACAGTTCGTCACACCGGGGGCGATGTCTATCTCGTCGGTGACCTGCGTATATGCGCCCATGACGGTCATCGCATCTCGAACGAGGCGCGACTCACCCTGCCAAACCGAGTCCAATCCTTTGGATTCTGCATACTGGGCATACCGTACTTCGTCGGCGATATCTTCGCGCTCCCAATTCCAGATTCCAACGCGATCGAATTGTGGATCTGCCATGGTCAGTCCTCCATTGCGAGTTCGAGTGCGGCGTTCGCAAACGTGTTTGCCGCCATATAGCAGTCGTCCCAGCTCGTGTACTCTTCCTCGGAGTGGCTTTTTCCATTCTCACTGACGGCAAACACCATCGACGTATCCATGATATCGGCAACGTGTGTGGCGTCGTGACCTGCTCCACTGAAGATCCGCATCGCGTCGTATCCGAGGTTTTCCGTGGCCCGTTCGACCGCTACGATGTTTCTCTCGGCGAAGTCGACGGATGGGGCACGCATGCGTTCTTCCCATTCCCAGTCGAGCCCTTCTCGTTCCGCTGCCATCTCCGCCTCGGCAAGAACGCGGTCGAAGGCGTCTTCGACGACCTCATCGCTTGGGTCACGAAAGCCCCACGTGAACGTGACTTCACCAGGGATGATGTTGATCGAATTCGGTTGAACATCCATAAAACCGGTCGAACCGACGGTTCGCTCCCCAAGCGAATTCGCTATTCGCCGAATTTGTGTGATTACGTCCGCCGCCCCGATGAGTGCATCACTGCGGTAATGCATGGGCGTGGGCCCTGTGTGATCGGCTTCTCCATAATAGGTGATTGCACCCCAAGTAAAACCGACGATGCCCGTAACGATTCCAACGTCCATGTCGTTCTCCTCTAGATACGGTCCCTGCTCGATGTGGAGTTCGAAGTAGCCGTCGTAGTTCTCCGTCGGAGTTACCGGTACATCCCCTTTGTATCCGATTCGCTCCAATTCGTCCTCGAATCGGTTCCCATCTTCGTCTGTTTTGTCGTATTCCTCCGCTAGGTCGTGGTTACTGGCCCATACACCACTTCCTTGCATCGCAGGTTGATACCGTGACCCTTCCTCGTTCGTCCAGTTGACGATCTCGACTGGATGTTCGGTTTCTATTCCCTCGTCATTGAGCGTACGAACGAACTCGAGGGCAGCAATGACGCCAAGTGCACCATCGTATATCCCTCCGTATGGCTGTGAATCGAGGTGTGAGCCGAGCAGAATCGTCCCCTTTTCGGGGTTCCGTCCCTCCCGTCGGCCAAACATGTTTCCGAACTCGTCGATGCGAATGTCGAGGCCCTCGTCGTCCATCTGCTCGTAAAACCAGTCACGAATTTCTCGGTCGTCGTCGGAAAGTGCCAAACGATGCAGTCCGCCGTTTTCAGTCGCACCGATTTCGGCTTGTTTTTTCATCGTATCCACAAACCGTTTCCGGTCTATCTCGATGGGCATACCAACGATGGCGGCACAAACACTATTAAGTCTTTTCCCGGTAAATGAGCCTATTATACTAATATTGGTTCTGTATTCTTTACAACGTCCTATTCTGACCCGAAGTTTTAAATAAGTGTATGCAATGGCATGGTGTATGGTATCCCAAGATCAGGTGGTTAATCCATGAGTGAAAATTCAAAAGACAACGCGAACGATACGACGGAACTCGAGGGATTGAGTCCGATTCCACGAGACGAGCGGACAATGGGTCTCTCCCACTACATTCCGGTCTGGTGGTCATCGCTGATCATCGTCCAAGCATTTGCTGTCGCGTTTTTCGCCGTTTATCCCCACGGGAATTTGAATCTCGTTCAAGCGGGCATCGCGATCGGGATCGGAACGATCATTGCAACGATATTTTTCATTCTGAACGGATTCCCCGGCTACGAAGAAGGAATCCCGTTTGCCGTTCAGACACGGTCTGCATTTGGCACTCGGGGGTCGATCATTCCGAACTATCTGCGAATTATTCCCGCCATCGGATGGCTTGGTATCGGGAACTGGATCGGGGCTCTTGCGATTCAAACGATCACGACGACGTTGTGGGGATTTGGAAACGTCTGGGTGTACTTCGTTCTATTCGTCCTTCTGAACGTTGGCCTCGCACTCAACGGGATCACGTCCATCAAGTGGTTCGATTCGATCGCCGCCGGGATTCTAGGACTGTTGCTGGCATATACGGTGTATCTCGTTCTCACGACGCAGCATATTCCCAGTGACGTTATCAACTACTCTGGATCGTGGGGGAGTCAGTTCTACGCGACGATTTCGGCGGCCGTCGGATTCATTATCACGGGTGCACTCAACGCCTCGGACCTCAGCCGCCATCTCAAGGAAAAGGGAGGTGCTCGTAACCAAGTATTGGGCCATGCCTTCGGTATCGCACCACCGATGATGTTCATGTTATTGGTGGGGCTGGTCTTTGGTGTCTCGACCGGAAATGCGAACCCGATCGAGGCGATAATGATCGTCGCACCCAATCCGCTCGTCGGTAGTGCGATGTTGCTGTTCGTATTGGGCGCACAGATTTCGACGAATCTCACCCTCAACATCCTCCCACCGACTCACGTTTTCCAGGATTCGCTCGGTATTTCGTGGCGCCAAGGAGTCGTTCTCACGAGTGCGCTGTCGGTTGTTTCCTTCCCTTGGTATCTCTTTTCGAGCAACATATTCTACACGTTCATCAACGCATATTCCGTCTTCCTCGGTCCGGCTCTTGGAATTCTGATCGCAGACTACTGGATCATCAGGAAACGCGATACCGATATCACGTCCCTCTACACAGTAGATAAAAGCTCGAAGTTTTGGTTCATTCGCGGGTTCTCGATGTCCGCACTCGTCAGCCTCTTGTTGGGGGCAGCCGTGAGTATCCCCTTCCTCGATATCTCGTGGATGGTGGGACTGCCGATCGGATTTGTCTGTTACTGTGCTCTAAAGCGATTTGAATTCGATCAACTCCTCACCGATCTCGTCGCGGACACTACCCGGAGTTCCACAAAGAGCAGCAACGATTGACCGCGGAGAGCTGCTTCTAAGATTGCTGTAGAGCAAGTGTTCATAGCAAGGACACGAAAATACAAATTTCTGAGGAGGAGTCAGTGAAGTGGAGATACTGATTCGATAGTTTGTTGAGGATCCTAGCTGGTAGTGGTGCTGCTATCATTCGGTTTGTGTCGGTCTCTTAGCCGTCTTAGACATCATAGAGAGTTTAGAACAAGACTATAAATCTATGGATCATGGGAGTTTCCAAGATTAGAAGATACCTTTATTCTCCACTATCCAATTGGGAAACAATGGGTGATTATCTTGTTCAGTCTAAATTCGAAATCGCTTCGTCAATATCGAAGTCTTGAGTGGTTTCGGATCCTTCTTCTGTACGATCGACCTTCTCTTGGTCCTCATCGATCTCTACTTCCGGTCCCTCTTCCTCGGTGAACTCCGTGTTTACTCCCCACGGCATGTTATTTTTCCCCGACCGGTATGTACTCGAGTTCTGGATCCATTGTGTGCTTCTGAAGTCATTGATTCTATTGAATCCACCGGTGGTGGAACCAGCCAACGAGATCATCGAGGAGCGAGGAGATGAGGAACCGAAACCGAAGCTATGTCTCTCTGAGTCCATACGTGGGGTGACGACGATGATGATTCGTCTGAGGTGCAGGCAACACTCGCTGAAGTTGAGCCGCTGTGATCGGGCTGTTGTATGGCGAATCTCCAGACCGGTTCTTGAACAAGAGAGGATACCGGATGATGCACCAGTGAAGGCAAGTGTGACTACCGTCTTTTATTAAGAGCCTGGTTCTTAGCTATCATAGAGATCTTAGAACAATATTATGCAATGAGATGAAAGGTATGTCTACTGCTGACTCAGTTAATCTCTTCTGCGAGTGACACCGCTTCGCCAAGCGATAACTCTCGATATGTTGTTTGGAACTATTCTATCTAACCAAGCGAAAATTGATCGATGCGTTGAGTCCACTTCTGAATGGGGTGGACGAAAAGATACTCAAATTAGAGTACCGGTTGGAAAGACACAGACGATTCTAACTCTGGCTTGGTTCTTCAAGATCGAATCTGTGCGCTCTAGACTGTCGGATCTCCTCGGAGGGAGTGCGCTGTTACTAGGCAGAAGTATGCTGGTGGAGTGACTCACCGCCTCTCTTGGTGTATTGGTATGGTTACACTCCAGTCGGAATACATGGATAGATGTCTTCGTCTGTTGGAATTTGTTCTATAGAAGGTTCTGTATTAGTATACAATACTAACTTAGCGTCAACTCGGAATCAGGCTAGAGTCCGATCATTTAATCACGTATCACCGACAGCGATAGGTATGGGATACCATCTCATCGATTCGAACGACCTTGACCAGTGGGACGACCGTCCGACCGATGTCCGGTCGCTCAGTGTTGCAGCAGGGTACGACTATCAGAACTCGAAGCTCGGCCTTCGGGTCTATGAACTCTCTCCCGGTGAGCAGTCCGGGCTGAGCTACCACACCCACGACGAGCAAGTCGAAGCATTCTACGTTCTCGACGGGACGCTTCACGTCGAAACCCCCGACGAGACGTATGTTGTAGAATCAGATCAAGTCCTTTTTGTCGATCCTGGAAGCCCGCAGCGAGCATTCAATCCTCAAACCGCCGAAACAGCCACACGTATCCTCGCTATCGGGGCACCATCTGTTGACGACGCGCGCCCGTACGATCCAACTGACGACGCGTGATCCGTCGCTCTACTGTACGGGCAAAAAGCTCCGTCACATAACGATTAGGTTGGAAGACAGCACAATGTCCAGCCACGGTTCCAATTTCTCCGAGAAATCCACACTGATCTCCTACGATCTTATTGTCGGAATACTTTAGTCGCTAATTTATAGCCGTCGTAGTGTGATCGCGAATGGACCGACCTGCGGGTGATCGAGTCTGCGATTTATTGCGCTTGCAAGAGGTACATTCGGTACGAGTACAAGGTCAAAATCCTTGCAGTCTCCGTAGATGGTGTTGATCGATTTCGACCGTGTAATTGACACGAGACAGTAATCTCAATCGAATTATAAAATTGATTCCTCGTGAGGGATAGCAATCGTGGGTGTGAATCTCCCTAGAAGAATCACTCGAATCACCATCCACAATAGGATTATGCATACTGAGATGATATCTTCACTAGGGGAGATACCGATGTCATCACCGTCATTCGAACTATTAGAAACGACTATCGACCAAATCCACCACGCATACGAAGAGGGAGACTTGGACAGTCGCGAACTTGTCGAGAGCTATCTCGAACGCATCGAAGCATACGACCAAACCGGTCCGGAGATTCAGTCGATCATTACGATCAATCCGGACGTCCGAGAGAGGGCCGAGGAACTCGATCAGGTATTGAGAGAATCAGGAGATTTCGTTGGGGCACTTCATGGTATCCCTGTAGTGGTAAAAGACCAAATTAAGACAAAGGGAATCACGACGACCTTTGGTTCCGTGGCGTTCGAAGACTATGTGCCAGAGCAAAACGCGACACTTATCGAACGACTCGAAGACGCTGGCGCAATCGTTCTTGCGAAGACAAACCTTCCAGATTGGGCGACCTCGTGGTTCGCATTCTCATCAGTTCTGGGACGAACTAAAAATCCGTATGCACTCGACCGTGATCCGGGTGGGTCGAGTAGTGGGACAGGTGCTGCAGTGGCTGCCAATTTCGCTTCGGTTGGCATCGGAGAGGACACGGGTGGTTCGATACGCTTGCCAGCGTCGTTCACAAACCTCTTCGGATTCCGTGTCACGCCAGGACTTATCAGTAGAACGGGTCTATCGCCACTCGTTGTCTCACAGGACACTGCTGGGCCGATGACCAGAACGGTGAAAGATACTGCAATCCTACTTGACGTACTCGCTGGATACGATTCAACCGACCCGTACACAGTCACGAACGAGTTAACACACGTGGATGGGACGTACGTCAACCAACTTACGGAAGATGGTCTTAATGGTGCTCGAATCGGCATTCTCCGCGATAAATTTGGCGACGATTCCGATCCGAAGGCGAAGCCAGTCAACCAGCTCGTTGAGGAAACAATCGAACTGATGAGTGATGCTGGGGCAGAAATCGTAGACCCGATTCAAATCGACGATATCGACCACTACGTTGAGGAAACGTCCTTGTACCTCGTTCAATCGAAGCGAGATATCAACGAATTTCTGACGAACCAAGCGAACGCACCGGTCGAATCAGTCGACGAGATTTACGAACAAGAATTCTATCACGAACTTCTTGACTTACTCGAAGGCATTGCAGAGGGTCCTACCGACCCGGAAGACGAACCAGATTATTGGCGAAAAATCGTCCTTCAAGACACCTTCCAACGAATCCTCCTCAATACGTTCGCTCAACATCGACTGGACGCGGTTCTGTGTCCGGATGTACAGGTAGTCCCACCGAAAGCAGATGAAGTGCAGTCCGGTGCGCTCGATACGCTCACATTCCCGACGAATACGGTCATCGCGTCACAAGCTGGATGCTGTGCGATGTCGATACCTGCTGGAGTAACGGACGAGGGACTTCCCGTTGGTGTCGAACTCATTGGTAAACCATATGACGAAGCGACATTGTTGAAACTGGCCTACGCGTACGAACAGATTGCAAACCCCCGTGTCATTCCGGATACGACACCAGCGCTAGAGTCAGAAGAGTAACACTGAACTCTCTCATTTTACCATATATCCGGGCATAGTCCGAGAAATCAGAGGTCATCCATATCAATGGGGAACATCGGTACCTCGAACTACCAAGCATCGGGGCCGTCATCGTTGTGCCCTGATCGTATCATCGTGTAATGGTGACTACTGTGATCAGGTGTGAGTTTCGACCCCGTCCATGACGATATCCATTCCAACTTCAACCTGTTTGTCAGTGATAACGAGTGGTGGAATGATTCGAAGAACGTTTCCATTCCGCCCAGCGGTCCACACCAAGACACCATGCTCGTAGCAATATTGTTGAATCGCTTTTATGAGTGGCTTGTTTGGTTCTCCATCCCCATCGACGAACTCGACGCCGATGAAAAGACCTTCGCCTCGAATTTCCCCGATCTCTGGCGTATTATCCTCAATCTCTCGGAAACGATCCAGAATATTCGCTCCCATCTCACGTGCGTGAGCAAGCAGATCGTGGTCTTGGATATACTCGATTGCACGAACTCCTGCGCGCATTGCTGGGACGTTACCACGATAGGTTCCGACATGTCCTCCCGCGTCCCATGTATCGAGATTTTCGTGGTACATCGTCGCTGAAAGCGGAAGACCGATGCCACCGATGGCTTTTGCCATCGGCATTATGTCGGGCGTCACGTCTTCCCATTCAGTCGCAAACCACTGCCTAGTTCGCCCGAAACCGGTCTGGATTTCGTCGACGATGAGCGGGATGTCGTTATCCGAGGTTATCTGCTTTAATCCGCGGAGGAATCCCTTTGGAGGCGTTACAATACCACCCTCTCCTTGAATTGGCTCGACCCAAATGCCAGCAGGATTCGCGATACCGCTGTAGGGGTCTTCGACGAGTTCACGGACGTCAGACAAAGCCCGCTCGCAAGCATCATCTTCTGAAATGCCCTGTCTGAAGGGATATGGATACGGAACGTGGTAGACGTCAGGAAGAAGCGGCTCATATGCCTGCTTGTACTTTCGTCCCCCACCGAGACTGAGTGCGCCGGACGTCGCTCCATGATAAGCCCCACGGAAGGCTATGAGTCCCGTATTTCCGGTGTTGTATTTCGCTAGTTTGAGCGTAGCTTCGATGGCGTCGCTCCCGGTCGGTCCTCCAAAGACCACTCGATTCTCGTCAGAGAGCGTGCCAGGTGCAATCTCGTTCAACTTATCGATGAGTTCGAGTCGCGCTTCGGTCGGAAAATCGATCGAGTGAACGAGTTTCTCCGTCTGCTCTTGGACTGCCTCAAGCACATATGGATTCGAGTGACCGACGTTGAGTACACCGATACCAGCGAAAAAATCGAGAAACGTGTTTCCGTCTACGTCACGAATCGTTGCCCCCTTGGCCGAGTCGATGGCTATCGGGACGCTCTTTGGGTACGCGACGGCAGCGCTGTCGATCTGCCGCTGTTTGTCGAGGAGTTCTTGAGATCGCGGTCCTGGAACGTGATCGACGTCAGGTGCCTCGCTAAAATGAAGATCGTCGATTGGTGGGCTGCTAGTCATACTCACACTAGGAAACGGGAGACGAAATACGTTACCAGCAACGGATCGCTGTGTTTGTTACGATGCCATGTCGCACTGCGAGCGTTCGGACTGGAATACTGAATGACCTCCGTCAGTGACCGAAGTTATTTCTTCCTCTCTGGCCACGTATTCGGTATGGTAACGATCGACATAAACTGCGACATGGGAGAGAGCTTCGGCAACTGGTCGATGGGTCGAGACGAGGAAGTGATGCCGTACATCACCTCCGCCAACATTGCAGGGGGATATCATGCAGGGGACCCACACGTGATGGACGACACTGTTGCTCTCGCTGCTGAACACGGCGTTGGAATCGGAGTCCATCCCGGCCTCCCCGACAAGATGGGGTTCGGGCGTCGAACGATGGCCGCGAGTCCCGAGGAAGTCCGTGACTATGTCACCTATCAGTTGGGCGCGTTGCAAGCGTTTGCCGAGCAGCACGGAACGACCGTCCAACACGTCAAACCCCATGGTGCAATGTATTCGATGCTTTCGGAGAGTGATGAGCACGCCCGGGCGGTAATGGACGGAATTCTCGACGTGAACGAGGACCTCATTTACCTCGCAACAGACATGAACATCTACGAGGTCGCACAGGAGTACGACGAACTTCGCTCCGTGTTTGAAGGGTACGTCGATCTCACATACCGTCCGGACCGAAGTCTCATCGTCGAACAACATATGGAGCCAAAAGATCCGAATCTGGTTACAGAACGGTTTCTTGATATCGCACTCGATGGGAAAGTGACCGCCGAAGATGGGACGGAAATCGACGTTCCTGCAAAGAGTATCTGTATCCACGGCGATGGACCGAACGCTGTTGAACTCCTCGAAACCATTCACCAGCAAGTGGACGAACACGATATCCAACTCGCATCACTTGACGAAATCGCATGAGAAGTGTACACCCACCTGGGTATCGAACTCGTTCAGCGGTTTTGTCCCGTGTTTGACGAATCTCGTCTTCTCACTCCGCTTCCTCGGATGGCATGGTAAACACCTCATCAATGTACTTCGTGGAATAGTCGCCGTTGTGGAAGGCATCGTCATCAAGCATCGCTAAATGGAATGGAATGGTGGACGGAACGCCTTCGATTTCAGCCTCCTGAAGCACTCGTCTCGCTCGTTGGAGGAGGTGTGGTCGATCTTCTGCGAAGACGATGAACTTGGCGATAAGGGAGTCGTAGTAGGGACTGATTTTGTCACCTTCGTCGATTCCGTCGTCGACACGGGTTCCAATGCCACGCGGTTGTCGATATCGGTCGACCGTCTCCCTGGCATCGGTGCAAATTCCTTAGATGGGTTTTCAGCGTTGATGCGGAATTCCATCGCAGTCCCACGGGATTGGATATCTGCCTGCTCGAACGTGAGTGGGTCTCCTGCAGCCACTCTGAGTTGCCACTGGACGAGATCGAGTCCTGTGACTATCTCCGAGATTGGATGTTCGACCTGGATTCTCGCATTCACTTCGAGGAAATAGAACTCACCATCTTCGTACAGAAACTCCACCGTTCCAGCGTTCACATAGTTTGCTTCAGCGGCCCCTTTGCGCGCTGCACTCCGTATGTTCTCTCGCTCTGTCTCGGTCAATGCTGGACTGGGTGTCTCTTCGATGAGTTTCTGCTGTCGTCGTTGGATACTGCAGTCGCGCTCGCCAAGATCCCGGACGTTACCGTGTTCATCACACAGAATTTGGACTTCGATATGTCGTGGATTTTCGAGGTAGCGTTCGACATACACGTTCGAGTTGTTGAAGTAAGCCTCGCCCTCTCGTTTCGCGTTCGTAAACTGCTCTTCAATTTCGTCCCCTTCATGGACGACTTTGAGACCCCTACCGCCGCCCCCGCCATCGGCTTTGATTGCGATTGGGTACCCGTGTTCGTGCGCGAATCGAGATATCTCTTGGACGTCTGTGACCGGCTCCGTGGTTCCAGGGACGATCGGGACGTCAGCTTGTCGCATTATTTTCCGTGCCTTTGTTTTTTCACCAAACTGTTCCATAACCTCACTTGGAGGACCAACCCAGACGAAATCGCTATCTTCGACTGCTGAAGCGAACGATTTGCTCTCGGCAAGGAATCCATACCCCGGATGAATGGCATCGACGTTCGCTTGTCGAGCAGCGTCGAGGAGCGACTCTTGGTTGAGATAGCTCTCGCGGGCGACCGAAGGGCCAATGTGGTACGCTTCATCCGCGAGGCGAACGTGGCGTGCATCTTCATCCGTATCGCTATAGACGGCTATCGACTCGATATTGAGTTCATTGCAAGCCTGAATGATTCGGACGGCAATCTCACCACGATTCGCGACCATTACACGATCAAACATTGTGTATGGGTATTGGTCCCGCGGCATATAATACCGAAGTCGCCCACACGTCTTTCAGCGGACTACTTTCTCCAAAGCAGATTCCACTGAGTTGCTACCCGGCGATAACTATACGGTACCGCATGGGGTGTGTTTGTTTATACCATGGCTGGATCGCAAATCCAACGAACGGAGTTACCGTCACCACGGTACGAATACGGCGGTGACGACCACATCTTCGTCGAGTTAGACCAGGAGATGAGTTTCGACGCCAACTTCAAGGCGATGGCGATTACCCAACAGATTCGAGAGATGGATCTGGACGGACTTATCGAAGTGTGTCCTGCGAACGCATCCTACCTGCTTCACTTCGATCCAGATCTGATCGAGCCGGACACACTCATTGCGAAGCTGAAAGACCTCGACCGGGAGATACACCTTTCGGAATACGAGTGGGAGACTCGCATCATTGACTTTCCCATACTCTATGACGACCCATGGACACATGAAACGCTGATGCGTTTCCGTGACAACCATCAAGACCCGGACGCGACCGACTTGGAGTATTCGGCACGTATCAACGGGTTCGACACACCAGAGGCGTTCATCGATGCGCACGCTGGGGCGCCGCATATGGTGACGATGATCGGGTTCGTACCGGGTCTCCCGTGGACATTCCAAATGGTCCCCCGCGATGAGCAGATCGAAGTTCCGAAATACGTTCAACCGAGAACCGACACCCCAAGCCGAGCGATCGGCTATGGAGGGGCGTTCACGGCAATTTATCCGGTCCAGGGTGCTGGCGGCTATCAGCTATTTGGTCGAACCCCTGTCGAAGTATTGGATGTCGAGCAGGAGCTACCCGACTTCACGGAGTCGATGGTATTCCCACAGCCCGGAGACATCATGAAATTCAGAGAGATAGACCGTGGTGAGTACGATCGCATTCGGACGAAGATCGACAATGGGACGTTCGAATATCAGTATGAACCGGTCAGGTTTTCACCCGAGGAATTTTTCGAGGATCCGGAATCGTACAACGAGGAACTTGTGGAGGTGCTGTACGAATGATCGAAGTGTTAGAACCTGGGATCTCGACTACAGTCCAAGATCTCGGCCGATTCGGACACTATCACATCGGGATGCCCCCCTCCGGGGCGATGGACTTGTTCTCCCACAAGGTTGCAAATTACCTCGTCGGTAACGGTGAAAACGAAGCAACGCTGGAAATCACGTATCAAGGACCAGATCTCAAATTCGAAGAGGACACCGTCGTCGCGATAGCCGGTGCCGATATGGATGCGACGGTAAACGACGAACCGGTCGACAACTGGGAATCACATCAAATCAGTGCTGGTGATGTTCTCTCGTTCAACTTTTCCACTGAGGGTGCACGGAGTTATCTCGCCGTCGCCGGTGGAATCGATGTGCCACTTATGATGGAGAGTCGGTCGACCTACACGCTTATCGGAATTGGTGGCCACGAGGGAAGATCACTCGAAAGCGGTGATACACTCCCAATCGGGAACGTGGGTGACGATTCGGCACAGGACAAGAGACGGGTGCCCGAGGAACTCCGGCCGGTATACAGTGATATGGACCCAATCCGGGTCGTAATGGGGCTGTGTGACTATCGCCTCACCGACGAAAGCAAAGCAGAGTTCTTGGAGGCCGAGTGGACTGTGACCCCGGAGGCAGATCGTGTCGGGTATCGTGTGGAGGGAATCGACCTCGAATTTATCGAGCGGGAACAGCCGTTCGGCGCGGGGACTGACCCTTCAAACGTCGTCGATCTGGGCTATCCAGTCGGGTCTATTCAAGTCCCAGAACAGCCAATCGTTCTGATGCGAGATGCTGTGACCGGTGGTGGCTATGCGACGATTGGGACCGTGATCAGCCCCGACCGAAACCGTCTCGCACAGCATCGTACCCATCAGTCGTTTTCCTTCGAAGCTGTGACCATCGACGAGGCGCTTGCTGCACGAACCGAACACACCGAACGACTCGACGCGATACAATCCACACTAATCAAATGACACGATTATCGAATGGATCCCATTCACGACACTCCACCGGACGAAGCATATACAAACGTATCCGGAGTATCGATACAGATGGTACAATGGAGAGCGAATAATGTCTGAAAGAATCACAATCCAATCCCCCATGCCCGGCGTGTTTTATCGTCGTCCGGACCCGGACGAAGATCTCTTCGCCACAGAAGGGGATTCTGTCGAAGCAGGAGACGTTATCGGTCTCGTCGGAGTGATGAAGAACTTCCACGACATCACGGCTGAACAATCGGGGACTATCACCCAAATTTTCGTGGAGAACGAAGCGGAAGTCGATGCAGGTGAAAATCTCGCAGAAATAGAGATCAGCGAGTGAAAATATCAATGCTTTTTTGAAAGAGATCAGCGGTGGAGGTGGTTGTGACCGATCTTCAATTCGTGAGCTCGATGTTCTGGTTCACCCGGAAGATGTTGTCGGGATCATACTCGTCCTTGTGTTCCTGTAAGCGCTCGTAGTTTTCGTCGTAGGCCACCCGAACGCGCTGTCCCCCTCGTCGCTGAGGAAGTTCGGCGCCACGCTCTCGGTCGCGTAAGGCACGATCGCCTCGTAGAAGCTGTGGGCCCACGCGATGTGTTCGGCGTCCTCACCGGGGTTCTCCCACCGAGGGAAGATGTTGAACGAGAAGGATGCGTTCCGAGCTCGGAACGCGGTCGCGTCCGGATTGACCCTGACGATTGCTCCGCCCAGGTACTCAAGCACAATCTGGGTATGGTGACCTGAGGTCTTGGCACCGCTCCACGACGACATCAATCGCCTCATCGGGTAGCGGGTCGACAAGAGGAGTCCTCCAGTAGTTTCGCAGACCAGGAGCATTCGCCTCGTCGAGCATGCTCTGCTGGGCGATGAACGGCATCGGGCCGACGATATCGTCGATGGACCCGCCCCTCCCGGAGGGTGAGAATACGAGTGATAACGACATGCTTCGAGGATTTCTCAAGTTCGAATTCCCGGCAGTAACCACTCAGCGCATTCGATCGTGATGAAAGTAATTACCTTGAAAGAGAGATTGTGATCAGAATAGACTAGTGAAAAAGGACTCGATCGAATGGAACGCCGAACTCACGTCGTTCCAGAGCTGTCCGAAGACGGATTGGTTGTTGTTCGTACTCTTCGTTGCTTGTTTCTCGGTTGTCGTAGCTTGGTTGCTACTCGTTTTTGTCTGCGTTGTTTGTGTCGTTTTGGTCGTTTGCTGTGTTGTCGTCTTCGGCTGGCACGACCCCGACAAGATTGTAACCGGTTTGTTCATATTCAGCTTCGTCCGCGTGGGGTTGTTTATGTCTCCTGAGAGAACTTCCCATCGCTTGATCTCTCCATGGGTGTCATTTGAGAGGATGGCTTTCTGGTTGAACTCGGGATTGATGGTAAACTCGAAATCGTCTCCCAATCCTCGATAGGCCATCCCATCTGTGCGTTTTTTACCGTGCGCCCAACTGGCTTCGAGGGTCGCCACTTTCTTTCCGTCCGAATTGCGGTATTTCGAGAGATTCCACTGGTCGTAGTTCGTCTGGAGGGGGTACTTGTCGTCTTTGACAGCGATATCTCCGTCTGCGGGGAGATTCGTAATCCGGAACGTAACCGCACCTCCCGAGCCAACGCCCTTTTTATCGTGAACCACGACGAGACTCAGTCCTTTCGGTCCCTCGTAAAGAAAGAGGATGCTCGTATTCTTCTGTTGAAGGTTCGTCGTCCCGAAAGAAGCGTACCTGAACGATGATGGATGAGTAAACGGCGTCCGGAAGTCGTAAAATTTCTTCACAGGAAGTCCCTTTGAGAGCGGTTCGATAGGGATACATTTCCCGTCCTGTTCGAGGGTATAGTGGGAAGAACCGTGCGATTGACTGGCCGTTGCCGTCGAGGTAGTTCCAAGTACAGTGCTCGAAACAATGGTCGCTTGGAGGAATTTTCGACGGTTAAGCGAGGGAGGACTCTGCGACATCCTTATCTCAATGTGTCTGGATCCTCTTCGTTCCATGCTGGCTAATCCGAATCAGTAGGGGTCACACGAAACAGTAGGTCCCTCTTTCACTGTCAAACCAAAAGACGTCAACCACATCGAACAGTAGAATGACCACAACGGAAACATCAGCTACTGATGGTCAACCAGGTTTTGGAATCGGTACCGCCCTCGCTGGAATCGTTGGAAGATGATTGTATACGCTCTATACGTCATCGTCAACGGCAGCAGGATTTGTGTACTCGGCCAGTGTTCGTTAGGCAGTGGTATCCGGGACCGTCACTTGACGTACCATGGATAAAAACAGCTGAAGTGGTGGTCAGTTCAGCTGTTTGCAATCAGTCTAAGCCGATAGTCGATCAGTGCGAGAGGGGCGTGGCCGCGACGTAAGATGGTCTACGACATACTCTGCATCCCGGCCGACACCGGTGAATAGCGACGACGTCAACGCGTAGAGGAAGAATAGACCGACGAAGTAGAGCCCAGGAGCATCAGAGACGACACCGCGTTCGTGGATGGGTTCCTTGGGATTCGCCTGGCCATCGAAGATGGGGAGATCGATCCACGAGAAATCAGGCTGAAACCCCGTACACCAGATGACGTTTGTGACGTCGAGGATCTGGTCATCACCGACCACAGGGCGGCCGTCGCGGACATCGGTCATCCGGGGCACTCGCTCGACGCTCGCAGCGGCCAAGTCCTGTGGCTTGGTTCGAATCAACGGACCACCCTGGGAGAGTAGCTTTGGTCGCAGACGGCGGCCGACGGGCGTGTCAGTGGTAAGCACTCGATGGTAGAGTACGCGCATCACGAACGGAACCCCAATATGTCGGCCGAATCTTGAGTTAACGTGGAACGGAACGTAGCCGACGTCCCGACCTGATAGCCACGTCTCGTGTTCGTCGGCGATGTCGATGCTGATCTCGGCACCGGAGTTCCCCGCACCGACGACGAGCACACTGCCGTCCTGCAGTTGGTCGGGGTTGCGATAGCCGCTCGAATGCAGCTGGACGACGTCGTCGGCTAGCTCGTCCGCGAAGTCAGGGATTGTCGGGATTTGGTAGCTCGCCATTGCCACCACAACGTTGTCGGCTGCATACTGCCGGTCGCCTGCAGTGAGTAGGTAGCTCGAATCATTGCGCTTGAGGCCATCGACGCGAACGCCGAGTTCGACGGGCAGGTCGAAGTGTTCGACGTAGCTCTCGAGGTAGTCGGCCACCGCGTCCTTGCCAGGAAATGCGGATGGCGATCCCGGGAAGGCCTTTCCCGGCAGGCTGGTGAAACGGGCTGGCGTGAACACCCGGAGTGAGTCCCAGCGTTTTCGCCACGGATCTCCAACACGGTCGCCTGCGTCAAGAATGACGAAGTCCTGATCGCGTGACTGCAGGTAGTACCCGGTTGCGAGCCCGGCCTGACCGCCACCGATAACGACGGTCTCGTAACGTTCGGTCATGTCCTGGTCCCTCAGTGAGTATTGGCGGCGAACGGTCGTCATGATGCCGTGTGCAGGATTTCAGGTGGTGAAATCCCAAGTTGGGTCGACCGGCGTCGCCTCCTTCCGAACCTGGTCGAAGACAGAGATTGCCCACTCGCGGGCCTCTGTCGCATCGGTATCGATAACCGCCACCAGTGCCCCGGTCTTGACGTCGTGACAGCAAATGCCAGCTCGGTCGTCCACGATACCGAGGCCGCATCGGTCGCCGTCAGGAAGATGATCGTGGACGAGGACAGTCGCATTTTCGCAGGCAACGACCTCCAACATCCGGTCGGGGTTCCAAGTAAACGTCCCCTCCAGAGATTCTGGTGTGAACACGTACTCAAATTGCATTCCATTGAGAATCTCTCGGCAGGCAGTCTCGAGGTTGCTCGACTTGTAGACGATACTGTCGAACCCGCGCATTGACGAGGTCGACGCAATGAGCTGTCCGAGTCGCTCAACGGGTTCGTACGGGTATCCCGGGCCGGGGAATGAGACCACCGCATCGGCGAATAGGTCGACGCTGAACCCCGGCATCTCGTGTGGTAGCCACGGCCAGACATCACGGAGCTTTTGTTCGATCTCCATCGCGTCTCGGAGAGCCAAGAACCGGTCGCCGACATATTCCCCAAGGGGAGTAAGTGCGTACGTCGGGCCATCTCGTCGATCCACTGGCGGTTCTCGAAGTCGGCGAGCACCCGACCAACCGTCGGAGATGAGGCTCCAGTGATCTCGCACAGGTCCCGACGGTCGGTCGATCCATCCATCAATGCTTCGAGGACTCCGACACGGTGGGGCGACCGGGCCAGGAACTCGATGGTGTCGATACCGGTTGCCATACATAGTATAGGTGCTCGGACTGCTTAGCCCTTTTACGTGAACTATCCCACCCTACGCGCTTCGCACGTTGTGGACGAGGCTTCCCGTTTCGATGACGTGCTGTGCAGGAACCGAGATTCAAAATTGGTTTTGAGTCTCTGCTACCGCTTTATGATGAACCAAGAGTATACTCTGTATGCCACCCCTCTCGAGGCGTCTCATCGGTCTCTTGCTTGTCCCCCTCGGAATCGGACTGATGCCTCTGACGTTTTTTACTAGTAGTACTGTGGTGGGATGTGATGGTTTTAACCCCGATTTTTTAGGCATTGAATTCAGTCGAGCCAAGATTACAGGAGTTGATTTGCAAAAGATGGCTGTGTATTGGCACGACGGGTGTAATGGACACACTGGCTCTCTGCTTCTATTTGCTGGTACGCTTTGTCTGGTGATTGCTGGGTTGTTTCTGCTTGTTGGGCCAATGGTACGCCAGACGAAGTGAGGAAGTCATAGGAGTGGTCAGGGTTTGGGAGTAGCTCGATGTTAGTATACAATACTAACATTGGCACCAGCATCAAATCTAGAAGAACAACCGAGTGACGACGAGAGGAGAGGGAGGCGAGTTCATTCAGGAATGGAAGCCAGTAGATGTACTCGGAGTCATGGAACCGCTGGAACCCTATATGACGAGTGAGATTGCGGAGAAGCTTGGGTGGCCACGTCGGACGGCGTATGAGGTTTTAAATGGGTTTGTGGACGATGGCAACAATCGCAAAAAATCCGCTGGTCTATTGCCGTAAGGCGGGACGAATGTCTCCCTGAATATTAAGCCTCTTCTCTGTGTACGAGTCGGTAATGACTCTCGTTCCTTATCATCTCAACGTCGATGGGAACTACTATTCGCTTTCGTATGTTCACCCGTCTGAATCAGAAGCACAAGAGGATCTACAGAGCCGTGATGAACCAGCTGTTCTTCGGCTCCTCGAATTGGACGATGATGTATATGGGGTCTACACGCTTGCAGAAGCGCAAGAAGAGGAGATCGAAGGTCCCGATCTATCAGATTACAGTGCTGACACACGCGATATCGTCGATACTGTCATCAGTCTTTTCGACCAAATTAGCGACGACCAAGAAATTGAGTGGTACAAGCCGCTTGAACCGACGAACATTGCAGATGCCATTGAGGCAGTAACATGGAAGCAATTGATCCCGACTGTCGGCGGGAGTCTTATCTCGGAACTCATTCGGTCCCACGGCCTTCCGAATGCGAACCATCGAACGTCGATCGCATTTTTCGAATTGTACGCACGGACGTTTCACACGTTTTCCGACATTCCACAAACGAATCAAGGAGACGACTGGACAACATGGGCAAATGAGTACATTCGCGACTCAAAGCGAATCCTCACGGTCCGACGGAAAGCAGCCCTCTTTTCGTTTCTTCAGTCGTTGGGCGCTACTGGCGTTCGCAGAAAGAACGATGTTGTTATCTCGTTCGAGACATATCCACTCGATGTTGACGATCCGTGGGCGTACTATGCCGTCGAGCATGACCACGTCTGGAAGGAGTTTGCAACAGACTATCTCCAACGAGCAGGGGCATCGGAGTTGCTTACGCAGAGAGATGATGGGAAACGCGTCTTCGCAAGTCGACTGTGACCCAATCGTTATGGTTCCTCAGTTCCGAATTAGTGGTATGAGCAAGAACGAATCCGCGCACATCGACGCTCAAGAGTATATCCGGAGCGCCCGTGAGCGGGTTGAAGCGCGAGAAAATGGTGTTGCAGCCGAGAGTCTTTCGGCTGTTGCAGCGCACGTTGCCGATCTTGAAGACTAGCGTTTTCAGCGATACGACTTTGTCTTCGTTATTGTTTTACTGGAGACGACTGAGTGGTATCGGACCGATCAACATCGCCAGTAAGGGGAATATCGTGTGAACGAAACAGCTCCTTTGCGTGTTCGAACTCTTGTTCGGTGAATGTGAAGTATCTGGAAGGCAGTCGAATACGTCGCTTATTGATCTGATCGCCATTTTGGTACTCGATGATAAACCGAGGATGCGTCCACCACGAGCCTTCGATCACCTCAACGGCAGTAATCGAATCAAGAGGGAGTTGATTGACTCGTCGGAATCCCCGGAGATGATCCACGACATAGGCGAGAACGACGATAATCACAAAGAACCCCAAAAAGTACGCAAAGGACTCTCGTCTTTCGAAGAGGATGAAATTGGCCATCCAAACGACGTAGACAATCATCAGAGCGGTGAGAACGAGTCCGCGGGTCGAGGCCTTCGCTTCCTCATAGTAGTGTTTCAATTGGTCAGTGTAGCTCTCCTCGAGTCGCAGCTCACTTTCGGAGAAAAAACACCTCCCTCGTTTCGTCCTGAAACTCTCCACAGCAGACCACTACAAGCACTAAGTAGAAATATTTAGAGGTCAACCATTATGCAGAATTCGAAGATACTCGTTCAGTAAAGCCAATTAAACGCCGCACGAAATCTTCGCTTTGGATTGTGCTCGACAACGTTGCCGTGACCGACAATAACTCGTTCGAAGTCCCACTCAAGGATCCGGTCGATTGAGTGGCGTGCTGCGGCCTCATTCTTCATCATGTGCTGAAGATCGAGGGGGACAGATAGATCACCATACATGCCGAGAAGCTGTGTGGCAAGCCTTGTTTTGAGCGGAGTTTTCGGCCCGAGATTGTAGCAGATATCACCGATGATCAGTGTCTTGCTTGGTCGATGAAAGAATTCGATTTCGGTAATCCAAAAGGCGCCAAGGAACGCCGCCTGGTCGATGACATCACCCCAGCGTTCGTCAGGGGTGCTACCAAGAAGACCATCGAATACAAGATCTGTACGGCGACGATCAAGGCCAGGTGCAGCGAATAACTCAGCGTCTGGAAATGCATATTTGTAGTCTTCCATGTGGAGATGACCGTGGAGTTTACTCGATGGTGTCACATATCTCACTGTCCCGAGATCGTTCAGTGCCGCAATTCGGTCATCGGATAATGACGCTGGAGAGTTAACGAATAAATCACCATTCGGAAGCCGGACAACAACCATATTCCGACCGATCTGGAGCCCGTAGAATGATAACGGTTCTGAGAGAACGAATATGTTTGAAGCCAGCTCGGTGAACATATCCTGTAATCGGTGCAGCGATAGAAAGAGATTCGGTACAAATAGGAGTCAGTTCGCTTATTCCGTTCATCGTTTGTTCCGGTCGGTTTTTGCCCTTGATCGGGATTTCACGACACTCGGGCTGACTCGTGTGCCTGCGGATATCCACTTTCCAGAGTGAGTTTGGTCTGGAGTCCGAGAAAGGCTCTCGCTGGATGATTTATTGGTGAGTATTGTGTGTCGTGCAGACAGTAATTAGGCTTCACTCTCGGTATCTTGTTCCTGTACTTCGAGTTGTTGTTCGTGATCTTCGATTCCCGCTTCATGTGCCTGGGTGTCGTCGGCATCACGCTCCGATAGTTCCTGCAAGCGATGTTCTTGTCCATACAGAACAACCGTGTCGCCGGGGCGAATTTCGGTATCCGGCCCTGGTGCCCCGATGTATGAGCCATCAGCACGATCAATCGCGAGCACACGAACCCCTTCGGCTGGGAGATCCAATTCGGCTAAGGTACCGCTAGTCAGCCATTCGTCTGTTTCTGTATCGAGCTCAGCAACCCGATAGTCGTCTTGGAGCCCGAGTACTTGGGTGTAATCTCGGAGTTCGAGATCAGTCGTCCGGCTAAGTGCTCGTTCGATAAGAGGAGTGACAAGGTGGTTGAGCCATTGACTTCGGGCGAGTAGGATCAGAAGGACTGCCCCACTGATGATATAGATGAGCCCAGTGAGATTTCCACCGCTCGCGTTCGTGAACGAGAGAACGAGTGAGGCGATGGCACTCACGAGACCGAGGCTTCCGAAGCGGATGAGTTGTTTGGCGATATGACGTCGTCCAGGTGTCGCGGTGATCACTTCTGATTCTTCGGTCGTAAATCCCGCGCCCGAAAATGCAGAGGCGGCTTGGAAGGATGCAATGTCGGGTGACACGCCGGTCATCCGAAGGGCAATTGAACCGATTCGAATGATCAGCAGGGCAAGTGCGAACGTGAGCAACAGTGAGAGGATGGGGTAAATGGCAGCCATACCCTCCGCTAATATACGTGCACGAGCTTTGACCTCATGGCCGATTGAACGGGTTGTTCATCACTTGAGAATGTGGGTTCTGTGCGTAGCAACGAACACAAACAGGATTGGCGCCAAAAGAGGCGATGAATCGCTACAAATCGCGTGCTTGGACGGTTTTTCGATCGTTTTCTTCGGCTCGGCGGGCGGCATTGTCGAGGACTTCTGCGACCTCTTCATCAAGTGCATCGTAGAAGTCGCTGGCCACATTCTGTCCTTCGAGCTGGTCTTTCACTGCGGATTTGACAATCAAATCAGCCATACAAGCGTTCAGACGGTAGAATACTACAAAAAGACAGCGGTAAAATAGTCGGAAGAGGACCAGTAATTCGGATCACTGATGACGATGTTCTTCGGGTGATTCGTGAATCCGAGTTTCCAGTGGTGACTGTTCGATAGGTTGCAGATATAGTCGAGAATGTCGCGGCCGGATATCGTGTACGATAAATAAACAGTATATATACAAATAAACCTCGCTTTAATTGCACAAGTACGCAGCCAAAAAAACTGATTCAATCGGGAGGTATACAACCGTTTGTCGGGGCAATCACCCTATGGGTGTGGTTGAAGTGGTTAGCTCTTTCCCGACACCCGTGAGAAGCGTTCATGTGCACCCAATAATCCTCACGGGTTTTCGATACTGACATCTTCTATGCCGAGTGGAATTGCGGCGGAGCTCGAGGGTCATATTATACAGCGGATCTGGTTGTGAATAGGCCTGCAGACGATGATGAGATTCGCAAAAAAGAAGCTCGAAGCGCATCGGGTAATATGAACTCTGTCGGAGTTGCGGTCTGACAGTAAGAACACGTTTGAAGTGGTGTAAGGGATTCGAGAGTGGCGATTAACTCATTCTATATTCAAGGGGATGTCGTTCCTTCGAAAGATATCAACCGCTCGCTTTCGCTCTTCATCCATATGCGGAAGGAACGTGAGAGGAACAGTCTTTGTGGTCCCGTCGTCCCGGTAGTGAATCTGAATTGAATGAGTGAAAATCACCTTCTTCACTGTAACACCTGAGATCACTTCGATTGGGATGGTCCGTTCTGAGCTAAGAGATCCCCTAATCGTCGGCGGGTTCTTTATCATTCCAAACAGAACGAGCGGGAGTGCAAGAAGCAGAATTAGAAGAACGAGTTGCCCAAATAATTTGCTCACTTTTAGTAAATCAGCTACTGTGAAGTGACCACTTCCAATGATAGCAATTCCCATCAATCCAAAACCAATGAAGAGGAGAATAAACCACCACTTCTCATATTGAATTCCTCGAATAATCCACGTCCTCCAGCGCTGTTCAATGAGAAGTGAACCATCGGTAAGAGTGCAGGTCCCTTTGTCCGTTTTGAAATACTGCATTGATCAAAAATAGGAGATAGAAGTAATATCTGTTGTGTATCGGAAAATAGAACGATAATAGACTTACTTGCGGGATACCGGTTAAATCACGGCATCGCAGACTATTACTAGAGTAGTTTCTCTGTACCAAGAATAGATTTACCGGCAGAAAGCGATACAGCATCTATGGTCACCACAGATGTCGACATCCTTGAGAAACATAACACTGACCTACTTGAGGGCCTCCGCGAAATCGTGTATCCAGATACAGGTGAGGACGAAGAATGAGTTTCACATGCCCGTGCATCGAGGCTATCAAAGAAACGCCGTGGTTCCAACCACTCACGTTAATCGGCGCAACGGGGTGGTTCCTTGGCAGGGTCGCGGACTGGTACGGTCACATCCAACTCGGCGCAGGACTCGATATCATCGGGTTGTTCGCCTTGTTTGGTGCGGGATTTCTTGCACTCAAAACGCTCGAGCACTTCGATCTCAATGAGTATCTCGAATCACATCCGGAATCGCTACACGAGTCCACATCGGAAACACAGTAGGACGAGCAGGGGCGATTTGCGGAGCAAACGACTGAGGACGCTGTTCTGACGGCGATGCGCGAGTCAGAGTTTCCGGCGGTGACCGCTCGGTGGGGTGCAGATGCGGTTAGGATGAAACAGTGGTAGTTCAACAATGGTTCGAGAAATTCTTATGCGATGATCCGTTTCGAGAGGCGTGCTGAATACAGAGCGCGTATCTTACACTGCTGATCGGACGATAGCGACATACCAAGAAAATATTGATACTTCAATACCACATCTTAGTGAGTATGAGCGTGTCCACCCCACTTACGGCTCAGCGGGTCAACGAACTCGTGATGGCGAACCGAGCAATCAGAGCACCCTATTACCAGACCGACCACGACGAGGGGGTTCAATTCACGGAGTTGGATAGGGGACTCCAATGGGGTGCCGACGCTATTCCAGCCTTGATAGGTCTGTTCCGGGTTGAGCAAGACACCCGAGACAACCACCCTGATGGCTGGGTTGGCTTCGCTCGTCACTGGCGGGGAGATACGTTGCGGATGGACTTTGACCTGGTTTCTGGATCCGAAGAACCAGACTCAATCTTGGTCGTGACCGCGATAGCAGGCCGAGAGGGGAAGAAAACCATCGTGGACGAAGACTTCCGAGAAATCGAGCTGTCGGACCAGATTCCGACGCAGGAAGAATGGGAGGAACGGCGTAAACGGTACCAGGCGGCACGGAGGAATGATGATACTGATGGATCCTCAGCGGTGAAGGCATACATTGCAGCGCTGCCGGGGTGGAAGCGTGAGATTGCGACACGATTCGACGAGATCATCCAACGTGAAGTGCCCGATGTGCGCCGTGCCGTGAGGTACCACCAGCCGTTCTATGGCGTCGAGGACCAGGGATGGTTCGCGTCATTCAGTGCGTTCTCGAAACACGTGAAACTGTCATTCGTGTGTGAATCGTATCTTGAACCAGAGCCGCCTAGCGGGACAGCTCCGGTGAGACAGGCCCTAGACCTGAAGAAGACAGACACACTAAACGAGGAGCAGGTCGCTTCCTGGGTCCGGCAAGCTGCCGCCGATCCGGGGATGGGGTGGTGAAGAAGTCCGTGTTTATGTGATGGTCGTGGGTGTTCCGGTAGACGTGATGCGGGCAGGTGCAGGCCAGCAGTTCGTACGTCACATCGTCGATGGAGACGGTGTACTGGTGGTCTGCGGAGTTCTCGTGGCTTTCGTTGGTGATGTCGATGAGTCCGGGGCATCGACATCGAAGGCAAATTGTTCGGCCTGTGCGCGTTTCTGTGCCGTCTCGTCAGCTTCAAGTCCACTAGGCGTTTTCGTTGACATGGTCTTTCCAGAGTGGTATTTGGAAGACCGGTGCCGGGTGTTGGCGCACCCGGCGCGTTTCTACACGCCCGAGAGCACCGTTCTTCCTACGCTAAACTATGCACTAATGCATAGTAAAGCTACCGACTTTGCATTAGTGCATATGATTGAAGTAGGCAGAGGTGCATAGATTGAACTATGTTGAATCAGAAACCGCATGCAATGAGTCGATATCGAGCGATCATGACGGAGACCGATCGAGAGCATATCAGCGGTGAAAGCGATCCCTCGAACCAACAGCGTGATCAGGCCGTCTATCGGGTGAGTAAGCGAATTACTGAAGAGCTTCCGAAGGATATTGCTGTGCTTGCCGAGCATCGACCCGATAAACTCGAAGAGCTCCGGGAGATCGTCTGTGAAGAGAGTAAGCCGGTATGAGCGATTTCAAGGCGGTCAGAGAATGCAAGAAGAGTCGTGCATCAATCGTTGAGTGTCCTGTGTGTGGTGGAGAGTACAAATCGTAGGGAGTCAAACAGCATTGGTGTGCAATGCACGATGAAGTGATTCTCCGACCGTGGTGGTCAACAGTTGATGAAACGGAGCGACGAGGGCCACGATACGTCTGGGCTCGGCGGCAAGTGGTTGCACGAGATGACAATCAAATACCAGCGGTGTGGACGGAGTGAGGATGGAGTTAGAATCTCGACATAGATTTGTAAAAATTATTAGGACGCCGCTGCAATTTTATGACAGCGAGACAATTCAATATACGCTTTTATGGACAACGACAAATTTTCATATGATGCAGACAAGTATAGTCATATATGTTATGTTTAAGTTTGGATATAGTAGAGGCAATTAAAAGTCAGCGAAAATCAATATTAATTACTCCGTCTTTAATATTCGGATATTTGTATTATATATCTGGTAGTACACAGTTATTGTTATTTTGTATTGGATGGATTATGATGCTGTCCTTGTATTTTGGGCTTCAAAATTCCATCTTTTTTCCCAGAATATCTAGTGAATCAGGGGAACTGCTTGCTTATCACATAGAACGTAATTTCGGGTTTATTATTTCATTTATATATGAAGCGATTATAGCTCCACTGACAATAATCGTTACCTACAAAAGTCTTTTTGGTGAAATGCCACCAATACTTTTTGAATATATTAGATTGCTTCCGATATTACCAAAAATCATCCCAGAATCTCCATCAGCAATAAACGATCCAGTATTATTAATTTTATTCTGTGTACAAATATCTGTATTCACATTTGTGGCAGGGCCAATTTTATTTTTGATTACAATGAATACTATCGAAGCCATTCTTACACCTATACTTAGTTTTCTCGCGGATAAAATAGTAGACCTGACAATAAAAATGCAGAGGAGATAGCCATTTTTGGACAGCGCCATCCAAACTCACCTAAATGACAGAGAACGATGAGAGGCCACGCAATGAGAGCGGGGAATATGTCCAAGAGCACACTGAAGAGGCCGTCTTAGAGGTCATGCAGCCACTCGAACCCTACATGACGAGCGAGATCGCGGACGAGCTTGGGTGGTCACGACGGTCGGCGTATAACGTTCTCACTCGGCTCCATGAGAGCGACGAAATTCGCAAGAAGAAGCCCGAGGCGCGTCGTGTGATCTGGATTCGGCCAGAGTGAGCCTAAGAAATCAATAAAAGATAATTATATAGTGGTGAGAAGTTTAGTAATTGACAATGGTAGAAATTACGAAGACAGCGGAAGATATGTACCGCGAATTGGCGTGTATCGAAGAGAACGGAGCTCTGTATACGCTTCAAAAACCTACGCGTTTTGAAGTTCAATACGTAGAGCGTGAATCCCGAAATGGTGGTAGTGACCGTGTAGTCGTTTACCTTCGAAGTCCACCCAGCAATCGATACCCAAAAGGGAAACCATATCGTCTTGTTGTTGATTGTCTTGAGGATCGGTTCGTAATGGAAGAAAAGCGAGATGGTGAAGACTGGAGGACTTTTTCATCGAAATTTGCGGGGTTCCGTTACCGATCACCATCTCACCCGCAAAACGATGAGCCATGGAAGGACCAATAAGTTTGGCAATTGATGTCAAAAGAGAGAATATTTTAGGACGCCAATTGATGTCTCGTGAAACCTCTATTATGAACTCAACAGTTCATATATTCTGTCTTCATTCAATCCAACTAAATTTAATTTTAACTACTTTTTAAGTAAAATAAATATAGATATTGTTGGAGTAGTCGCCAACTCAGAGTTGGAATCACTCAATACCCGAATAATTTCTCTTTCAAATCGGTCCAGTGAGGGAGAATTCTCAAGGATTCAAGCTCATTCGAAATATGGTGTGATACTTCCTCGTAGTCACCATAGATGGGAATGCCACCCAAATCACGCCCGGCCTTTTTATTAGAGTACTCTCTCAGTGTCCCTTCGACTTCGTCGTTGTCTTTGAGTCTGTCTGCCACCAGTTCCAACCGAGTTGGGCCACATATCGTGCAGATATTAGTTAGGAGTTGACTATCAACAGTCTCGATGGCGTGGTCTCGCTTTGATGAAGGAAGGTTATAGCGAACGTCCTCTCGTTGCTGGAGAGTCCGATTGATGAGACGAAGTATGGTGTAGTACGAGCGAATACTCTTCTTGGCCCGCTCAGGCATTCTTGTGAGGGTTCCAGAATTCTTCAATGTCTCGTACCCGGAGATGGCCAACCGAACTGTGTTACGCGTATTAGAATCATCCTCAAACCCATTTCGCTTCTTGAAGATGTCGTGAATCATCATCTCCGTTTCTTTGTCGTTGAGATGGATTTCCGACTGAAACGCCTTTAGTGCGTTCCGCCGGTCACGGTGGTCGTGGTACCAGAACGTAAGTTGGACAGATACTACTGCTGTCAGTAGTGATACAATGATAGGGGGACCTAGTGGAACGAAGAATTCTGAAATAATCCCGTAGATCAGTTGAATGCTGTTAATTATCGTTTCTCCGATACCCATCGGATATTTGGATTCTCAGTATCACATAAACATCTGTCGATACACATGGGACTCCTTAGTTTTCCTTACACGGCCTTGGAGACACGTTTCGTAGAACAAGCCTTGGAACCGGTTTAGACCGTCGTTGCTCCGTCGCCACTTTGGTGGGATCGATCTCCAGGATGTCCCGATCGCGTATCAATCAAACGAGCGCCAACCGATCGAGGAGAAGTGCAGCGAATGACGTCCGTTCTGCTTTGGTCATACCATCTAAAGTATCAACGATCTGTATGTTAACGCTGTCTGGTAATAGTCGTCTTCGCCAACGAGAACTTCAGAGTAGAGGTCGTGGAACAGAGAGTCCCCCAGTGGCCCGTTGGATGTTGTGATGGCCGAATTGCTGGAAAACGTCGCCAAAATACCTTTCGAATTGGGCGGTCCCGTAAGATCTGAATAAACCACCACCCCCTACTTCTGGACGATGTATCGAACGACGGACTTCAAATCCTGTGTGCCAACAATTGAGTCGAGTGCGACACGACCGTTGTATTCTTCTGCAATCGCGTTTACGTCCCAGTCGAAGCTATCGGTGAGAATACCATAGTTTTAACCAGCGGAACCAAGGTAGCCGAGGAGTTCAGTTTCCGCCGTAGTGACCTGGGTATTTTCGAATGTACTGCTAGATGTTTGCTTTCTGCTCCGGTGCGCATCGCTCCAGTAGTTACAAGACCATCTATAGGAAATATTACTGGAGCCTATCAAGATGTTTGACAAGATAAAGACGGCGACCGATTCCGAAGTGCACGAAGTCCTTGGCCATTACATGACAAAGGACATATCCCTGATCGAGGCAGCGATAGAACTCTCCGCTGCACCGGAAACCCTTCGCGAAATTCTAGATTACCATGACATTGACGTTAGAGAGCCGACAAAGGAAGAGCTTGTGCAAGACGCTGCTGAGTGTTTAGAACCCTCGAAGCACGGAGACGGATATCAATACAGCTCCACTGACGAAGGGCAACTCGAAGAAACAGTGAGTGCCATCATTGAGCGGATTAACGTTGAACTAGACCAGTTTCAACTAAGCGAGGGAGGTCTACGAAGGCAAATCAAGGGAGCTATCTGGGAAGCGAAAACGGGTGACGGTGATACTGCTGATGTATTCTGGTCAGAGATGGATGACATCCATCGCTATCTTGGGACACAAGACCGGTCTACATACAATATCGTATTTCCGCTCAACGTGATATACGACGATATTGAGCACCCCGACGAATACCGAGTTCTCGGCGAGACGGTAGAGGCCCTCACAGATGATGTGTGGGAAACGTGTTCTAACTGGGCGTATGATTGTGAGAAAGAAAAGGCCGAAAAATCGGATGTGATTGGCGACAGAAATAAGCTCGAAGAATGGTTTAAGGATTCGCCAAATCAGCTCGATCGAGGTGGTCAAACGTACTGGATGGTCGAGATTGAGGCACTAGATAACGAATACGCAACTGACAGATGTATAGCGGTTCTCAGATTTCTGCTTGGTCGGATCAATTTCGCACTTAGCCGTAACCAGCTTGAGGGAATGCAGATGAATAGCAGTATCTGGAACACGAGGTGGATGGATTTACGGTTGCCGTTTGTCTACCTTATCTTCGAAGATAACAAGTACTCTCATTTCTCCTATAGTAGGGATCCAACTCCGCGTAAATCGGTGAAACTATTCGGACACAAGGCTGACCGATATGACAACTATCTTGATGACATCCCGCCTTTGAGCGATAATCGAGATACAATGGAGAACCGGCTTGTCAAAGCCGTCCACTCGTTCCAGGATGCAGTAACTGATACGGAAGCCGAGGACGCGTTTCTTAACTATTGGCGGGCAGCTGAAAGTCTGACTCTTACTTCAGAGACCGATACAACGTCAACAGTTGTTCAACGTGCTAGAACAGTTGCCAGAACATCGAATGTAGTCAGTCAGTCGAAAATCTGCGAGAAACGAAATAAGTTGGTTCATGAGGGCGAGTCGGTGGAGATCACGACAGATGATACAAATACAGTAAAGGACATGGTTGAGGCGCTTATTATCCTCTACGTGAACAAATCTTCGGATTGGTCGCATGACGACTTCCTCTTTTTCTTTGAGCACGGGGATAAGAGTGATGCTGCACTTGGTCATCTCAAAGAAGAACGCCTGTCTAATATTGACATGATTGAGGAAATTCTCCAGAGGAACTGAGGACGGGACGGTTACATTCTTTGAAATCCGACAGTACATCTTCAGGTCAATCTGTACGCGAAACCCTCCGTAGCCACATTAACGTACCTAAATCGGTCGATTCACAGTATTCATCTGTTCCACACTTCTCTCTTTAACTGCTACCATCTGAATCACACTCGATTCCAACAAGATGTACCACCGCGCGTGGTTGACGATTGAGCGAACGTCTCACACTATTCTCGGCCAGCACTACGACCAGTGCTAAGCGCAAGAGGATAAGCAATAATGGAGTTTTCTTGATGAAGCGTGAGTTTAGGCCCTGTTTCCGAGGTACGAATTCATCCTCTGAACCCATTATATTTTTAACATTTGGGTTATTTGTTTATATATGGTCAAAATTGGGCTTGGTAATGTTCTAGCTGCTTTCATTGGTGCAGTTGCAGCCCTATCGGTAGCCTATTTACGTGTGGTACTCGAAAAGAACAAAAAAAGAGAAAAGCTTCGTAATGCACTTTTAGCGGAACTTCAGTCTACAAACCGGTTGGACGTGGCCTTAGATATGCTTAATAGCAGTACAGGAGTTTATTTTTATATCCATCATGATTTCATTCCCACTTCTACGTATGAGTCTAACCTAAGTGATATTGGACTACTTTCAGAGGATGAAATTGAACCAGTTATATCATATTATAGTGATGCTCTAATTACAAAGCAAGAAAGACGAGCGTGTGAAAAGATAGTAGAGGCAGACAGAGATTTGCATCAAGAGACCTCTGCAATCGATTCATTTAAAAATTCAGTAAAAATACTCCAGGGTTTAAGGGAGACCGCTATCAAGGCTTTAGAAAAAGAGTTAGACAAAGCCATAGAGGATGATGAAAAAGAAACACCTGAAACTCCACATTGGTTAGAACATCAGGGAGTACGTTTGAAAGAATACATAAAGTCCCCATTCGTTAAGCAACAGGCAAAATTGTCAACATCAACACTCAATACATTACGAAAAACTATCTTCGTTCTATTGCTTTTTAGCGGGCTGATAGCAACGATCTCTGGCATGTTAATAGATAAGAACATACTTGTAATCGTCGGCGGAATTTTATTTATAATTTGGGGCAATTATGTAGTCTGGATCTATAATAGCTACCGAAAATATCCAATCAGATCTTTTTCTTGGAGAACTAAGTTCTTAGCGGATAGCGTTTTTCTCATAGTATTGCTTACTGTGCTCACCCTTGCTGATGCCACATATATCGAGTCAAATTCCGCAGCAGTAGGTGGATTTGCGCTTTATTTGATTCTCAAAGATGTGTTTGAACTGTATTTTTCTGAACGAACTAGTTTTTCGTCAAGCTGGAAGAAAAAATGGGTTCAGCCCCTCAGTCATATACTAGGGGTTGTTACAGGGATAATAGCAGCGATATCCTCACAGTCCATTCAATTAATATTTTGGATTATAATTTCACAATTAGTTGTGTTTATTACAGCTGCTTCTCCAACATTTGCAGCTGTTCGGGATAAATACTATAAATTACAATAGTTATCGACTTTGACCAGAATATAGAGATGTTATTGAATCTGTTAAGTCGGGTAGGGAAAGGACAAGTGGAAAAGAAGTAAGTGTCTTACAGGATCCCCTAAGGGGCTCAGAACAGCACGAGATTAGATACCAGAATATTTTAATTATTTTACATACATATAAGGGAATTTTTAGAAGCGACCAGTTTAATGGGATTTGTAGAAGAAAATTATGATGAGATATTGATAGATAATGAGATTCAGTACATCACAAAGCCGGTTAGTTGAGACGTCTGCTTGCAGAAGGTGTGTCTAAAACCAAGCAAGCAGACAATGAAATCCACGAAGACCAGGTCCTTAACTTCCTCGTCAACTCCCTTGACGAGGAAGTTGCTCTCTCCCTCGCTGAAAACGCCAAACTCGACGCTGAAGACATCTACGAGGTCCTCGCCGGCGCGTGCGCCGACGGGACCTCGGTCTCGACGCTTTGTGAGAACAGCGAAGATGCACCTCACGAAAACTCAGTTCTCTACCATCTTCGCACCAAGTTTGACCTAGAGACGCTCGAACAAGTTGGTAACACGCTCCTCCAGAAGGACGTTCTCGACGTCCCCCCTGAGCAGGTGGAGGTCGTCGCTGACCTCTACCTGCGGCCCTACTATGGCGACGAAGACGACACGGACGGTCTCTATCACTCGCAAGCGAAGCGTGGAACCACTGCGTTCCACGCCTACGCCACACTCTACGCGCGTGTGAAGAACAAACGCTACACATTGGCGGTGTCGCCGTCGGTAAGACGGCGCACCGCCAGCAGCGTCCTCGCCGAGTTTCTTGGCATCCTTGACGGCCTTGACCTCGGTGTCAAGGCACGTCTACCTTGACCGCGAATTCTACGATAGCAAGTGTTTGACGCTGCTTCAGGCACACAACCACGCCTACGTTATGCCGATCGTCCGCTGGGGACGGACGATCAAGCAAAAACTCTCGGAAGGCTGGAGTCGCGTGATTCACCACAGTCTGACGGCGAAACTTCGACGGTCCAGCTGTGACCGTCGAGTTTCCCGTCTACATCGACTGTACCTACCAGAACGGGCGGTGCGATGAACACGGCGTGGCGCGTCACGGCTACGCCGCTGACGCGCCGTTTATCGACACACCACAAGACGCTCGATACCACTACGCGAAACGCTTCGGTATCGAGGCCAGCTATCGACTCTCCGAGCAAAGTATTGCGACGACCTCAACACAAAATCCCGTCGTACGGCTGTTGTACGTCGTGGTGAGCTTACTGTTACAGAACGTCTGGCGGTTTCTGCATTGGGAGTACGTGGCGACGCCCGCCGCGGGGGGCGTCGCCTCTGGCAATGGTCGTTCAAGGAGTTCATTAATATGGTCCGACGGGCAGCGTGGATGGCCCTCGCGACGCGTCGGGCCGTCCCCGCGAACCGACCACCGGACGACCGGTTTACCCGGTGACTCTCGATCAGGCTAGCCTGCGGTTTGAGTGCCGACGCTGTCGCGTCGGCGGCGGTCTGCCGCCGACAGCGACGGCTCTCCGTCGATTCGTCCATGATTCTCTCGTCGAGACCGTCAGTGCAATCGCTCCAAGACAGAACTCAGGCTTCAGAAACAGTTAGCCGAGGATGCTTTGTGAGGTACTGAGTTTGGGTTTAAATTTTAGATTAGTTGATAGAAATCTCGTCCATCCTGAACCAAATGTCAAGTATGCACGATCACAACTACTGAACAAAATTCAGGTTCCCCCTGTTGGAACTGCAGTGATACCAATCCGTGGAATCATTCCTGAGAAGGGGGGGGGTATTCAAATGGGAGAATATAACCTCAAAAGGGTGCAAGAGTTTGAGTATCGTCCTGCTCTTGGATTCATACAAGCGACAATAAAGGACGATCCCTTGCTGTGTTCCGGATGACCATGTTTATCGCTCCGCACAAATTAGCCAGAGAAACATTATCCTTAATATTCATCATCAGAAGAGCTAACAAACCCCCCTGAGCCAAATACAAACACTTGATCTGAAACCCATTCACGAAATGTGATCTCGGCATCCGGAATCACTGGAACTTGGATACCTGTTAGCGGCATTTCAACAGGGTTAGCACCTCCCGGTTTGAGTTCAATAGGAGAGCTGGGATCTAGGCTCTCATCTTTGATTTTAGCCACTGTTTTCTGCCCTATCTTCTCCGAGACTCGGTGTCGGCTGTGCGGGTTGAAGCCTTTCATGACGTGATCTGGTGAAATAGCGTCAAGATATTCTAGGTAAAGTACCGTTCCGAACCACAGCTGCTTCATCGAATCCAGATTTGACTGTTCAAGTGTCTCCAGACCCTCTGACCACCCATATGCCACCGATTCCCAATCAACAATTCGCTGTTCCGTCCGCAGTTCATATCGAATCGCTGCCGACGTTATTTCTGCCATGGAGCCGTAACAACTGTTAATCAAACGCGCTACTGGGTGGGCATCTGATCGTTGTAAACGTAGCCATTCATGTATTGGATGATCTTCGAAGGTTGCAGGCACATTGACTGCTTTCATTAACAACTTCGGGAAAAGGAGGATTAAGAGTGAGCTGTATCGGTTGTTCCGGCTGTCCTCTTGGTCCCGCATCATGATAGATGCTGCAGCAACCCATCCCATTAGTCTTGTACCGATAGCTGTGCTATCCCACAGCCCCTCGTCCGCGGCCTTCTTGAGCAATTTTCCAGAAGTATCCATGACTTCGGTTCTGATCCGTTCGTTTTCCGATTTAAATTCAAGTGTATCAATTAAATTGATGTGGCCAGTAATGAGATGCTCAAATGCTCTATCTGAACTGTTCTCTATTGCGGCTTCGCCAATAGTTTTCACTGATTCAGAGACCTGAAGACCAATTTGGGTGAGATCGTTGTACACGGCTTCCTCCACCGTACTTGGTAGCTGATCAGTACAAACTCTCTTTATTGATTGATCTACTGGTGAACCTTCTTTGAATCTATTCATTGTTGAGCATCCGAGCAGAGTAGATACCCTTTCTGCGAGGATATCTAGGCCCAAAGAAGCGCCAGCCCGGTCCTTACTAGTAATGAATGAGTGTATGACAGAGATGAGCGTCAAGAAAGGGTCAGGATTCACGGGATCTTCAGCGGCTTCCTCAATATCTGAAAGCATTGACTCAGGAGTCATACTGTCTTGGATATGGGTCAAAATACCCTCTGGAGTCGTCTTTTTGAGGGTCTCGCTAACGAAGCTGTAGAGAGTAAAAAACGCACCTATCGCGAGCGAAATAGAGATCACAAGTATGAGCGTGAGGACAGAGTCAGATAACTGCCCAAATAGAAAGAGGCCAATAATATTTGAGCTAATCGAAGCTCCGAATATCCCTATAGTTTTCTGGTAAGACTGATCTGCTGCGAAATCCGCAGCCAAGCGTGGAGCATACTGAGAGGTAGACAACTGAACTCCAAGTATAACGACTGAGAAAACAATGGCAAAAATCCCTGTTTGCGCTGTCGCTAAAGTAGTCAAAACAACCTCACCTGAGGCTCTCGGATTATAATTGAAAGTTATTACTGTGACTAAAATGATAAGCGATAAGACAGTAGTTATCATCCATCGATACTTCCAAAAGGTCGATTTTACCATTTGATTGTCGAATAAGAGATCTTTTGACATTAAACCATCTGATAGACCTACGACAAATATCAGTTATAATAGACAAAGTCCAGAGTGCAGTAATTAATTATAGTTGTATCCCGCATTATTTTCATTAATCCGTTTGTTTTCTTGACTATCCCTTAATCGCGAGGATCGCTAACGAATGCGAACTCACGTGTAGGTTCGTGAATAAGCCTGATGTGATTACTCGCTTTGAGAACTTCCAAACGCTGGTAAACGCTATTTCTACTAAAGCCAGTTTCGTCGACAAGCCGTCCCTTTGTGGCAATACCCCATGGTTCGTCACCATTTTTTCCTTCCTTTAGACAGTCAAGAATAGCGCGATCAGTCTTGGTAAGATCATCAGCATCCATGGCTTCGGAATCAAGTTGTTGTGCTAACGCCATAGGCATACTGACATTGCTTGGGCACTTAGAATTGTGTGTTAGATTATTTACTATAGATGTGCAATATGCACAAATTTAAGTGCTTATAGTACGTAGATACAATTACGAAGCGCGGATTGCCATCACAGAAAGGCCGGTGTTGGATCCACCGACCGCGCTTCAGGACCAACTGAAGCATGACTAGCAATACCCTTTCCGTAGAAAAACGCATCGACTACCAACCACCCTGTATCGGAGGACTGGACTAATGGCGTCCTTCGACGAGAAACCCAACGGCGGGCTGCTCTCCCTCGAGGCCCAATTCGGCGAGAAAGTCTTCCACCCCGTCAAACGTCTCGAACCCACACCAGACACCGCCGCCCAGGACCCCGACCAACCCACGTCCACTACCGACGAGCCAATCACCCGCGCGTACCTCGTCGAACTCCGCGTGGGCTTTCAAACCCGAACTAAGACCACAGACCAAGCGCCCTACCTGTACTGCATCTACGCCACGGCCGACTGCCAACGGTTCTTCGAACGCCGTTGCCCGATCGACTACGGCAAAGAGGGCTTCCAGATTCCCGACGATACCGAGACCTATCGCTCGGTCGCCACCACCAAAACGGGCAATCCAAACCTCCCCTCAACACCACCGGGTGAAACCCACACTGAAACCCGCAGGCACTACCAGGAAATCCTCGCTCGGTGCTATGGCATCGACGCCACCACTCATACCACCACAACCGAGGTGCACGCGTAGATGCACCCCACCGAACGCCCTCGTCGAAGAGCGCTAGCTGTCGACACCCGAATTCACGACGATCTGTCTGTGAGTCAGGACGATTCTCTCTCAGAATCGGTCAGTGTGTGCGTAAACTATTTCTCTCTAGTCGAAAACCTGCAACCAAGGCAGAAGAGCCTGAAACGCCAGCGGGCGTGTCCTTATCGACCCAAACGCAGCGATAACGTATCGTACTCCACGAGCACCAGCCACCGGCAACGCCACACCTGGTTCCCACCCATGAAACTCACACCACGGAACCCCAGCAAGCGACGATGCCTCCAGCCCGATCACAACCTCAACAAACACACGACCCTCCACACAACTGACGAGCATCCCGACAACTGGAGGCGTGCATAATGGCCCACGATTGTGAGCCACCGCGCACTCCCACCAACGACCACACCGAGTGGTCACCAGACAACGAAATCACCGAAGCCGACATCAAGGAAACGTTCGAGCAGTGCCCCGATTGTGGCACGTACGTTGTGCAGTGCAATGGCGCACACTCCTGCAAACCAGCCAAACAGTTCCACAGCGTAAACCGGGAGGAACTCGCACACCGCATCGAGACCAACCCCTTCCCTGACGATGATCCGGTCCTCGTCCGCGAACACAAACGGTACAACACCTACGCTTACCACGAACCGGACAGCGACGGGACACCGCTTTGTTCGCTCGGTGCCGATCAGTCGTTTCTCACGCGTCCTCGCGAGCACCGCCCACGAGCAATTCCTTGCACCCTGCCAGCGCTGTCAACGCATTCGCGAAAAACAGGAGGCCGACCAATGACCGACCAGGAGACGGTCCTCGGTCTAGAGTGTACAGACCCGATCCAGATTCACACCCAGCAACGCACGCTCACGGGTGCGTCTATCAGTGTGAACATTCGGAACCCACACTTTCCTGTCGCGGTCCCGAACCCGGTGAGCACGTCCTGTACGTCGCTACGCCGTCGAACGATCTGTACCGCCTGCAGTACCGGTACTACGACGCAATCGAACACACCGAGGCCGATCTCGATCGGTACGGACGCACCCCCTCTGGGAAGTACGCCTGGTTGCGCACCTACGCGACGATCGAGGATATCGTCGATCCGACGGGAGGTGAGCAAGCGTGAGCGAGACACCACGACCGTTGAATCCCCGCGATGCCGACGCCCTCGTTCAACGTCTCTCGCCCGGTAATTGCGTTCGTATCACTACCACGGAGCTGCCACGGACGATTTGCACGGTCAAAGCAACGAACGCACCGACACACTGCGGCCCGCATCTCGTTCTGACGGCTCCACCAATCACGACGACGGCACAGGACGCACCGCATCAAGCCACCTACCACTGCACTAGTCAGTCCAACACTGATTCTGCTATGACTGTTCTCGAGCACCTCCACACGCCTAGTGACACGACATCTCGTTGTATCGGCACGCTCACTACCATCGCCCACCTCCCACGTCTCACAACGTCACCGAAGGATACTACAGTTCCAGTGAAGAAGCACGCCACTGAAGACACCACGATTTCCACTGAATTCACAGAGGAAACCGCTCTGAAACCACCAAGAACAGGTGACTCGATGTCAGGAGGTGACCGATAGATGGCAGCATCCACTAGATCAGTTACGCAGCCACAACAGTCCCAGCCCACCCCGAAAAACGTCCAGAAGACTTTCTGGACGGACAGTCCTGGTGACGCCCAACTCGATGCACTTGCTGCACTTAACGACTGTTCGCAGGGTGCACTCCTTCGCTCACTCATCGACGAAGCGTTCACCGAGCAGTTCGACGACCTCGACCCAGCACATATCGAACAGGGTCAAGTGTCTATCGACGATCTTCAGGCACTCGCGAACGACGAGATCACCGTCGATGAACTGGATTTGACGTCGATCACTACCGAATCTGTCACTGAGTATGAATCGAATTCGTACTATCTCACTGTAACCCCCGACGATCTTGCTGAACCCGGTCCAGAACTCGACTGGGAGACGTTGCGTGATGCCGTCGAGAATCCGGAGGATGGTGGGTATTGGAACGATGACCTCGAAATCCACGACAGTCGGATTGGCGAGGAGACGCTGAAAGCCAGTCATCGGCCTGCTGCTCGCATTCTCACCGGGATTGCTCGCTCGCAAGCCTACGAGAACGGCATCGTCCCCCACACCATGATCGAGGATCTCGTGAATGAGTACTGTCTCCTTCTCACGAATCGGCTCACTGACGGCGAGCAAGAACGCGGGAAAGTGCATATCCGCGAGACGTACACGAATCTCATTGCTAACCAGCTCTACGAGAATCCGTCGCCGGTTGCGAATTCCTACTACGCGACGAAAACCGACCTCCACGCACGACTACAAGGTGAAATCGAGACGGCCCAAAGCGTGGCTGAGCGCGCCGAGACAGTCACCGATTTCGACGTGTGGCAACAAACACAGGATAGTGCCATCGACGATGAGACCCTTCGCCAGCAGTGGTACTCGGAATTCACGACGTGGCTCGAAGACATTGCTCGGACGAAACATGCTGGGCGCACCTACGTTACAGAACTTCAGCGTAGCACCTACGAATACGAAGATAGCGAGGCGAAAACAGCATTCGATGCACTCCACTCGAACATCCACGACGCGGTTGCAGCCTTCGAGGACGTCCCTGCAAAAGACAGGGTCGCAGTTATCGAATCCATTGATGAGACACTACTGACCGTCATCCACAACGACTAACGACCAGCACGCCGCAATTGTCCGCCCCGACATGTAGCGACAGCGCTAGCGATTAAGGTCAGTATCGAATCGCTAGAGGGCTGTTAGTCCCCTAGAAATCAAAGAGAGCCACAGTCCACGTGCTAGAAGAGCGAACGACTTCTCGACATCGTTTAAACACCGGATTTATACCAATAGTGAAGCTTCTTAGAAGTATGAGCTTAGAAGAGACGGTCGATTTTCTCGCCCAAGAGCTCGATCTCGAACGGAGTGAGCATGTCCGTGAGGTTGGCCAATCGGTCGCCGAGCTCCGCGATTAACCAAAAATGAACCGCAGCGGAAGTTGCCGAGCTGAACTTGAGAGAAAAATTCTCGGAAAGCGGATGGGGGTAGTAGACGACTGGTGCCATCAGTATGCTCTGTCTCTACTTACCTAGAGTTAAATTGCCTTGTTCTCCAGGTGAGAACCTGATGAGAGAAACGACAGCAAGTATGCAGGAGTGATATCACTCGGCGAATCGTCGTCCAGACACAAAATCCAATTCTGCAGAGATGGTCGCCCTCAATACCGCGAAACCCACTCGAATAGAGTGATATCACAATTGTCGGTCTTCTTCTCGTTCACACGATTCCACCGAATCCGTCTGGTCGTTGAAACCGAAGACGGCTCTCACGGGAGACAGCAACACGAAGACACACGAACCACGACAGAACACAACCCACCGACAAACCACCCCTTCCGGACGACCCGTGGTCGTCCGTCACCACAAAAGCTCTCCTACGGACTTCTAGAGTACATAGCCATTTAAAATTTTCTCTAACTGTAAGCGATTCAATTTTGCTTAATTGCTAGTTTCCGTGGGTTTTCTCCCGTGTTGTTGAAGAAGCACCGTCTCGATGCGTCAGTTTCGACCCTGCGCCGAGACGAATGTGCGAGAAACGCGAACGACGAGAAAACGACTGATTGTGATATCACCCGTTTGTGTCGTCTTTTGCTCTCTCACAGTTTGGTTTGCGGTTGGAGAGAAGTCGGTGAATTGGTTCTGACGACGGTGTCAGAACGGTGTTTGAAGGGAACGTGGATGCGTCTTTGTGTGCAAACTTTGCACGCCAGACGACATCGTTATTTGTCTATGTACAGAAAATGCACAAACAATGAGCGGGAGCGATGGTCCCCGACGTGTCCATTTCCAGTCTCCCGAGTATTTAGTCGAGCGACTGGATGCGATGGCCGACCTTTTCGACAAAGACCGAACTGACCTCCTCGTCGATGCGATCCGTGAGTACATCGAAGACACTGCAGAAAGCGAAACCTTCCAAGAGTTGGTTGCGACGAAGTACTACGACGACCAACTTGAGTTCGAGACGGTAAAGCAACTGGTTGGCGCCGAGACCGCCCAGCGACTCCGATTGCTCAAAGCAGACCTCGAAGGCGAGCCATTCGACCTCGCTGCACCTAACGATACAGACATCTACAACGGCAACGCAAAGACAGTCGATTCGGAACGCACACTAAACGACACCGACGAACGATGAGCGACCAGTCACGGTTGCGAACAGTCGTTGCGGATACGAGCGCACTGGTAAATCGCCTCGGGATCAAGCCCCGAGGCTTTCGCGTGGACTCCCGTTCTATGCCTCAACCGAGGCAGGGGGTATGTACTCCCCACTCACATTCAGTACTTCCAATCGACGACAACCACATTACCAGCCACTGTTGGGATTGGAATACAGCCGTGAGGGGTTTCAACAGGTCAAATCGGAGATGCTCACGAATAGACGATAGTGAGTCGATGGCTGTATTCGACGGTGGAGAATGGTGCAACTGAGATACGATGAGATGGAACGTATACACGCATATATGTGGCTGCACAGAGCGACGGAGCTGCAGTTCGGAAATACACGATCTGGGTCGATACTGCACACAAACCTTCCCCGGTGAGTCATTCGTATACCGAGTATAAAAACACCTATACCAATGGGGCACAGAGGGGTACTACAGAGATGCCTACGAGAGAGCTGCCGGACAGTGCCCCGGGAACGTATATCTCGTCTCATCCAAATCCGTATTATTCACCAGAATCACTACCGGTAGAGTCAAAGCTCGAGATTTCCGATCAAACACGTGACCTTGTCGCCGATGCTGCATATCAGATCGGTCGTGTCGACGGAGTTAGTTCAACAGTCGACTTCTCTGCCGTTCTCTATACATCTCTTATTCGTATCGAAGCCGTCGAATCCGCACGCATTGAAGGTGCCGATGTCGAGTATCAAGAGCTCGAAGCGTATCACACACAACACCCTACAGGAGAGACAGACCCAACGATTGAGAAAGATCTTAAAGAGGCACTCAACTACGAAAATGCGCTCAACTATGGGCTTGACAGAATCGAAAGCGGGGACTCGATAACGCTCTCGCTTATTAAAGAACTTCACTCGATGCTCCTTGAAGACGTTCGGAACGACGGTGACGTTGTCGGCGACTTCCGCGATCACATGGTTCATCTAGCGAGTCCACAATCTGGACAACGTCCGTTCGTCCCGCCGACCCCAGAGAGTCTCAATGGACTCATGCAGTCGCTCGAATCGTATATTCAGATGGGTGGGCAGTATCATCCGCTTATCGACGCTAGCATTATCCACTACTTCTTCGAGACAGTCCACCCGTTTTCGGATGGGAATGGTCGGCTTGGTCGACTCCTCATCATCCTTTATTTGGCGAGTGAGGGGTATCTCGAAAGTCCGTACATCTATCCCAGTGCATACTTCAATCGCAACAAGGTCGAGTATGTCGAGCGGATGCGTGCAGTAAGCGAGGAGGCCACCTGGGACGAGTGGATCATGTTCTTCATCGAAGGGCTTCGGAGTCAAGCTGAGACATCATACAATCGGACCCAACAGCTCCGGGAACTCCAAGCACGGTACGAGAAGGAATATCCGGGCAGTACGAACACAGACATATTCGCTCGTCAATTACTCCAGTATCCATATTTCACAGCCCCCGACCTCGTAGAGTATCTCGGCGTCTCGCGCCGAACTGCCTACAAGATCGTCGACGATCTTGAAGCGGATGGCCTCATCGAGGAAGTGACTGGAAAGCAACGCGGGAAAGAGTACAAGGCAGTCGATGTCTTCGACATCCTTGAGTAGGGGAAAGGGAGGACAATGCTTGGAGGAGCAACGCGGTGGGAAATCCGTTTACCACGGGTTCTATGTTCAGCAGACAATATCCGTCTCGACTAACACACTAAAAATTCCACTCTCAAGTAGACCAGACAACCGGGTCGTTTATTCTCCAGGTGACGGTACTACAGTACAAGCGCGACTAACTTGACGCCAGAAAGCACCGAAAGCATCGAGGTAAACCACGAGGCAGAAAGTTTACTAGAGCAGCGTTCATTGACTTCATTAAAGCTACAGACGAGAAAACGATCACGAGTGGCGTCACACCTGTTGTGACCAGAGGTGAGGGGTCCACGGTGTGAGAACGCCACAATAATCGACGATTTGGATGGACGTGACGTGTAAGCGCAGTTTGGTTGCGGCTGAACCGCGTTCCTCACGTTTCTGACGCACTCTCCCTCAGTCACAACGAAGAAAGAAGTCCTTTTGTTTCAGTAGTAGTGTTGTAGTAACTTACTGCCAAACGGTGGTTTCGTTCGTAGTGCCGGTCACAACGGGTGTGACTGGTCAACGAGAAAATATTAACCGAGAAACTGGGAGGAGATGTGTTGAGTAGCAAGATCGCCAATACTCGTGTTCCAATCCAAGAGGCCAGAGTGAAGTCTGCGTCAAGTTAAAGTCTTCCGAGTTAGCGTTTGAAAACAACCTTGTGGATCGCCACTGGAAACGACTTTACATCGACCTCGACATGTGGGACGACGACTGACGATCTGATCTAACCCGTGACGGTCAGCACGAGGGTTCGATTCCCTCGACGGGTCTGTTCCCGATCCGGTGCGACGAGCAACCTTCCCGGGAAACCGGGAAGGGGGGTGAACTCGTTCACCTGCTAAGCTTCACACGAACACTACCGCAATGTGAACTTGTCCAAGGTGTGCGTGATCACTCTTTGTCGGGAAAATTTTGAGTGAATATGTGGGTTGGTAGGCCGCCTACTACGTGCCGTATCCGAGTGTGATCTCTCAAGTGGTGGACCAACGTAAATCTATTACTCACGGCTTGAAAACGTCCAGCGAACCGACCGCGAACCGCCAATATCGTCCGGACAGAGATCGACGTCTTGTAATGTTTCATGTGTCGCCCACATCTGCAGTTCTTCGTATCCACAGTCGAGTGACTCTCCGACGCTCGTTGATTTGTACAAGTACAATTAGATTGTAGATGACTTTCAGAAGACGGATGTGAATTGAGATCTCTTCCCAATCATGAATGTTTGTTAGATTGTTCCTCAATGTCTCACAAGTAATTTATACACAACGGTCATACGTCGCAGTACTTCTGTGGAACTCAAATCATACAATCCCGTGAGAGTTGCTCTCCTTCAGGTTGGCCATCTGCTGGTCGCGCTGAACCTGATCGATAAGCACCGGGTCTACCATACTACGCGACTTGCATGGCCGCGAATTATCACCGGTGTTGCCCGGATGTCGAAATCAGCAGCAGATATTGCCATGGTTGGGCTGGCTGTGGGTCCTGCGGCAATTGCAGGTATCGGGTTTGCATCACCGTTCTGGGGGCTCGCATTTTCATTTGGTGGTGGGATCGCAGACGGCACAATCGGACTGATCTCACAGCGGTTTAGTACGGACCGATATGACGAACTCAACCGAATCGTCAAAACGAGCACGTTTTTAGCGGTTGCAGTAACGATACCGCTAGCGCTTCTGCTTTGGTTCTTTCCTCGTACCCTGATTTCACTGGTTGGTTCCGACAGCCTTGCGATCGAATATGGAACCAGCTACCTCCAAGTCATTGCTATTGGGATTCCCTTCGCAGCAATGAACCTGATTGGAAGTCGAACGCTCGTTGGAGCTGATAACGCACGAATACCAATGCTTCTCCGGGCTGGTGGTGCAGTGGTAAATATTAGCATTAATGCAGTTCTTATCTTTGGTCTTGGCTTCGGAGTTCTTGGTGCAGCGATTGGAACGGTGGTTAGCACAGTCCTCGTGACGATTCTCTTTGCCTGGGGATTCATAGCTGGAAGCCTTCCACTGGTTGGGGTATTCCCTGTGACGATTACTCTCGATGGTCCGCATGTTGATCGGCCGCTTATGCACCAAATTACGGAGATTGGAACACCACTCGTTCTAACGAATCTTGCTCGAACCGGAGGGCAGCTCCCCTTGATCGCCATCGTTGGCCTCTTCGGACCGAACGTTGTTGCTGCATTCGTCATCGCGCTTCGGATTCGACGCTTATGGATACACCTAGCTGGGGATTGAGTCTTGCCTCAAGCAGTCTCGTTGGACAAGCACTTGGAACAGGTGCCGAACAAAAAGCTGAGGGCTATGCGAGAGACGTATTCCGATTCACAGTGGCTGTGTACGTTATCATTGCGATCGTTGTTGCTTTGTTCTCCCATCCTATCAGCCGAGTGTTTGTCAGTGATCCAGCCGTTCTCCCAATTGTGAAGAACTTGATCTATGCGACCTGTGTGAGCGTCGTTTTCTATGGGGTGATCGGAAGTGCGACTGGCCCACTCCGTGCGGGCGGCGACACCCGGTGGCCATTCTACGGACAGACATTGGGGCTATATTTCTTCGCACTACCCGTCGCGTACCTCGGTGCAACGACCTCCGTCGGACTTATTGCACTGTCACTCACGCTAATCGTCCAAACCGTCATTCCAGCGATTGTAACGTATTATCGCTTCGATGGGGGTCACTGGAAGCGAATTAGTCGTTCATATAGACCAACTGTAGCAAACGACTAATGTAACAGTTGATCGCTGTATCAGCAAATTTTGCGAGTCAATCAACTCGAGGACTATCGCGAGGAAGCGACCAAAGAGCGTGCTCAGGACCGACAGAAACTCGGTAGTCTTGAAGAGACAACCGAGTCCCTAGAAGCAAACATCGACGACCTCACTGAAGCTGAAGAGATCCCGACCTCGCCAGGTGGATGTGAGCACACGAAGCGAACGCAGGAGGAAACGGAGGGCGCTAATTATAGTGTTGTACTCACGGGAGGTCGCAGAACCCCCACTCGGGTGGTACCACCACACGAGATTCACACCGTACTGCCGGTGAAACATGGTGGTACTAATCGGTTGGTTCAGTGGAGTGCGTCTATTTCTGCGAAATGGAGAGGGTCGCTCTCATGATCCCCCTCTATTACAACGTTATAACCGATCGGTCAATATCTCGTCGACGTCCATTGAGCGAAATCCCCGAGCACATGGCCATGAAAACCACGTTGGCGAACTAATGAATTCGAGGAACATGCTCACGTTCATCACCAGCCTGTTCCACCACCCAAATTGCCAAGATACTACACACAAATGATCTCGGTACAATGCCTTCACTACTCGAACGACTCCTCGGCAGTGACACCCCAGACGAACAGGTCGATCTGGAATCGCGACAAAACAAGGCAGATGAAGCGCTCCACGAGGCCGTTGAACGTGGTAGCTACGCCGTTGAAGATTGTGGTATAACGGGTGTCGCGGTTGTCAACGAAGGGCCTGACGGAGAACCAATCGTCGTGCCAATTGCACGATTTTCTCTCGGAGAGGATGTCGAAGATCCCGATCAAAATCTCGTGTGGGATCTCGTCGGCGAAGCTGCACTCGCGATGCAAGCCCCCTTTGACGATGTTTTCGTCCGGCACTATGATATCCAATTCACGTTTGATGGCGACAAGCTCTTCGAGGCAGAAGAGTGTCGGCGCGTTCTTCTGACGGACGAGTTAGTCGACCGATACGCTACTGACGCCGGCTTTACACTCACAGATCTGCGTGAGACTGTATTCGCTGCGGATGATATTGACGATGAAATCGCCCCAGTTGCGTGGGGCGAGTGTGCGAACTATAGCCAGACAAACAATGCAGCGATCATCGTTGCCGGGACAACTGCAGCGGCGAGTGCAAGCGCGAGTGCAGCGAGCTGTGCTGGAGCTGGAGCGGCTGGTGGTGCAGGCGGCACGTGCTAACTGGTTGCTCTCTTATTTGCCTGCAGAGCGATTAGGTGCTAGAAGCACAACCAATAGATGAGACGTAAACATTTATGCCACATATAACAGTATGCGTGTAGAGTTACGCCTCCCATTGCCAGACGAACAGATTTTCAGGTATGAAGCGATGGACGATATCCTCGAAATCACTGCCAATAATCCGACACAAGAATTCTCAAACCGTGAGTTACAGACACTCACTGGATTCGGCGGTCCGAGTGTTTCAAAGGCACTCACACTGCTTACTGCACTTGGGTTGGTCACACGCCGGGACGCTGGTCGAAAAACCCTCAACCAGATCAACGACGACCATCTGCATGAAACCGACGACCCATTACTGGAAATCCCGCAATCGACCTTCCGACAACCACTCGAACGATTCAGAGACCGCGCCACCGAGGAACTCTCATCGATTGCTGGCATCGTTTGCTTTGGCAGCGTTGCACGCGGCGAGGCGGATCGCGTCAGCGATATCGATCTGTTCGTATTGACTAACGACAATGACGACCTCGTGGCCACACGGCGAGCGATCTCGAAAATCAAATCGGATCTCGAAGCACAGACAATCAACGGGCAGCGGTACGAGTTTGAAACCTTCGTCGAATCACCTGCCAGTGCCCGTCGACGAGGTGCAGATCTTCGACCATTTTTCCAAGAAGGGGTCGAACTCTACACAACAGAAATGCTCCAGGACATCAAGCGAGAGATCTTCGGAGGAAGCGAATGACGTCGAAAGAAATCGAGAACGCACTTACCAATGCTGAAGACGCGTTCCAACACTCACCAGAAAACCCGGAAACGGGACTGGGATTCGTGACCGATCCGACCATCCTTTAACTGCGGAAGGCCTGCCGGTTGCTCGATGCTGCCCAATTCTTGATCGATCGCAATGGCCATTACACGGTGATTATCGAGGCTTCGGTCGTAGCGATCGAGCGCTCAATCCAGTTGTATGTGGAAGCAAGTGGGCACGATATTCCTGGACAATCACACACCGAAGTGTACGAGTACGGGGTGCAGGCAGGACTCTTCTCGAAGGATGTCGCCGATCGTCTCGAAGCCCTCTGGCAAGAAAACCGATCAGAATCGTACTATCGCACAGGCATTGCTGGTGAGCACCGTGTCCAAACGATCTATCAACTGGCGACGAAACTTCATGAGGAAGTTGTCAATCTCACCCGGACTACGGATTGTCTATGCAGCGACTAAAGATTAGAGCATTCCGAATGCGGCTAACAGATGAGTGATCCCAGCAATAAGAGGGACGAGGATAATCGTCCGCATAATGAACAAGGCAACAAGATCACGGAATTGAATCGGAATATCACTGAACATATCCATAATCATTGGCCCAACGCTCGAGAAGAAAATCAGCTGTGAGACGGAAAGCACAGCGACAAAGAACTTTGCTTTCGTAGCTGTTTCGGTCACGAGGAGTACCGGGACGTACATTTCAGTGATACCGACGATAGTAGCGGGAGCAACAGTCTCCGCGTTTGGGATTCCCAGTGCTGCAACGATCGGGACAAGTGGTTTGCCGAGGAGATCGAACACGGATGTGTATGCTGATAACATTGTCGCGGCTAATCCAACCGCGAGAATCGTCCCGAGTATGAGTGTCGTGAGTTTTAATCCATCAACGAACCCACGTTTTGCGGCTTGTGCAAACGAATCACCCTCTCTCGCTTTTTTAGTAGCTTCACTAACCGCGAGTTTGAGATAGTCACTGAGTGACCCGGTGAATGGGAGCTCAGGATCTGGCTCTGCAATATATTCATTCGACGTTGTTGCAATAGGCGGCAACCGAACCAGAATGATAGCAGTGATGACGACACAGAAGAAGTACGCACCGAAGATGAGCGGGAACAAGGAGAGTATGTTGAGTGTCGAAGCAACGATACCGACAAATCCAATCGAAACGGTTGAGAAACAGGTGGCGATCGTAAAGACATCGCGTTTATGATAGCCTCCGTTCTCAAGGACGTTCCGGGTGACGTAAAGGCCGACGCTGTAGGAACCGACCCATGAGGCGAGACTGTCGAGTGCTGCTCGACCAGGCACCTTGAACAGTGGCTTCATCACCGGGCGTGAAAGCGTACCAACGAACTCTAGACCACCGAGCTCGACAAAGATAGTGATAAAAATGGCACCAATAGGAATGATGACCCCAACGCTATACACCAACGATCCCCACATTAAGCCCCCAGTCCCGGGTGCATGCAACATCTCGGGGCCAAGTTTGAAGAACATGATCGGTGCCAGAATGAGTCCAGCTATCCGAAGTCCCCAGAAAACATTCGACGTCTCAAAGTACGAGACGTCATAGCCCGAAAATGTACCGTCACCGAACATCGCGAGCGTCGTTAGGACACCGCCGCTGATGATAATTGCCAGCGAATAAATCCCAACTGCAGTCGGGAACGTCTCGGTGACAAAACTGACGGCGATGTCGAAGGGGACAGTGATTTCCCCTTGGTACGGGACAGGGAGGAGAAAGAAGATCCCACCGATAAGAAATGCGATTACGAACTTCAGGACTGGTTGCATAGCGAAGTCATCGAGATCTATATCTTCGATGCTTCTCTGAGAGAGTTCCGTACTGGTCGTGTGAAGCGTGCTTTCTTCGGAAGCCATGAGTTATCTATTCTCATGGTGGTAATTATCAAAGTACCCTCCTAATGGAGGTGTATTTTTATATATTTGTTTAGATCTCGAACAGCCTCTCATCTCAATCCACCAGTCGATAGCCAAAATATCAAAAATTCACAATCAGAGCCACACAGACGGGGTTACCGGAGAGTAGCGTGGTCCGGTCGAAAACACGCCCAAATGAAAGCGATCAGTCCCCTGCACTGATACTCTGGAACTCGAAATTGGGCGATCGGGATTCAAATCGATCGAGAGCGAATTCATCGAGTGGGAACGAGCATTCACTACCTGTGATGAGAGTTCGGATTGCCGTCGCTGCAACGGGTGCACTCATTACACCCCGACCATGGAAACCAGTCGCTACTAACAGTCCCGTGGGACCATCATTCGGTGCATCGATTATCGGCCTCGTATCGGGTGTTGCACCGTCGATTCCAGCCCATCCGTTAACGAATCGAGCTCGTCCGAACCCGTGCATGAATTTCGGCAGGAGGGTAGCGACGTGATTTCGGAATGCCTCGTCATCGTTGGTACTTGCGTGTTCGGGAGCGTCCTCGACAAAAGACCAACCGCCGACGAGTAGGTCTCCGTTCTGCTCCGGGCGGAAGTAAACGTGTTCACCTGGAACCCACCCCATCGGAACATCCGTCCCCAGATCATTTTCGGGCGTCAGTACGACACATTGAGTTCGGTAGGGGTGGACGGGAAGTTGAAGATGGTTGCGGAGAAAGCGTTCACTCCGCCAACCAGCAGCGACGACAACGTTTGGAGCGGAATGGGTTCCGGTGGATGTTTCGATACCCCGTACCTGGCCGTCAGTAGTTCGAATGTCTGTCACCGTGGTTTCTGTCTTAAACGTCGCTCCTCTCGCCTCTGCGTCCTCTTTGAGTGTCATCGCGAACGTGTAGGGGTCGACGAACCCGGTGTCGTTGTACTTGATTGCGCCGACATACTCGGAAAGGTCGAACCGAGGATAGGCCGCTTCAACCTGGTCAGCTTCGACGAACGAGACATCAATTCCCTTGGAGGCAAGGCGTTTCACGCGTCTTCGAGACTCACCTTCACGACCTGGGGTAACAAGTTCGAGACTTGGACACTCAGTGAAGGTAAATTGTCCAGTCCCGTCGTACCGTCGAAAAAATTCGATAGCATGGTTGGCGATCGCGGGAACATCCGAATATGATGGTGCCATCGTGATTTCACCTGCAGCGAGCGCCGATGCCTCCCCTGCGATTTGTCCGCGCTCCAGAACGACCACATCATAATCACTAGCTAGGGTACGAGCGATAGCACACCCGATGACCCCACCACCAATGATGATGACATCGTCGGACTCACCCGTCATCGTATCCCCTGTCGTACCTCGCCGTGACGGACAGCGGATGAGTCGCTGGTCTCCAAAATCGACCAGTGATCTCGAGTACTCATGGTTTACTCGTACTCATGGTCCACAGCACGAAACGCCTCTTCTGCGACTTCGAGTGCGTTGTCGATCTGCTCTTCTGTGTGTGAATAGGTGGTGAAGAATCGCTCACCCTGCATCGGATTTCCGAATAAGACGCCACTGGCGGCGGCTTCGAGCCACCAATCAGCGAACTGGTCCTCGTTGGCGTGCCAGGTATCACGGTAGCGGTGAATATCGTGGTCGGTCATGTACACCTGGCCCATCGAACCGATGTGTTGGACGTTGGCATCGATGCCGACGTCGTCGGCGACTTCCTGGAGACCGGTGAACAGACGGTCACCGAGACGGTCGATATGCTCATAGACGTCCCGTTCATCGAGGATTTCGAGTGTCTTCAACCCGGCCGCGGCTGAAACCGGATGACCGTTGTAGGTCCCGCCGTGGAACGTCGATGTGTTCCACTTTGATGCTTCCTTCTTTCGTGGCGGAATGATCTCGTCCATGATTTCGGATTTGCCACCGAATCCAGCGATCTGGTAGCCCCCACCGGCAGCTTTGGCAAATGTAGTCATGTCGGGCAGAATGTCGAACCGTCCTTGTGCACTCTGTGGATCGAGACGGAAGCCCGTCATGACTTCGTCCCAGATCAGGACGATTCCCAGTTCCTCCGTTAGGTCTCGAAGGAATTCGTGGTAGCCGTCACGCGGCAGGAGACAGCCACAGGAGAACATCACGGGTTCGATGATAACCGCCGCGAGATCGTCGGCCTGTTCACGGAGGATTCGCTCGGTCGCTTCCTTGTCGTTGTAGGGGAACGCGACGACGGTGTCGCTGACGACGTCGGGAATACCGGTTCCGTACGGAACGGTGTTGGGTGCGTCGGCCGGTCCGAGTGCCTCTTCACTGGCATAGACGCTTTGAAGCGCGTAGTCGTGTGCACCGGCGTACCCACCCTCGGGCTTGGCGATCTTGTCCTTCCCCGTGTACGAACGAGCAACCCGCATCGCATGCATGGTCGCTTCGCTCCCACTGTTTGCCAGTCGGACTTTTTCGATGCTTGGCGTCATCTCCGCGACCTTTTCCATGAACTCAATCGCAACCGGTTGTGGCGTAGCGGTCAGGTCGCTCGTATCGACTTGCTCTTTGACCGCATCTTGGACCTCTGGATGGCCATGACCGAGGATAATCGGTCCCAGTGCGAGGAGGAAATCGAGATACTCGTTCCCATCGATATCGTACAAATACGAGCCGTCCGCTTCATCCACGTAAAACGGATATGGATCAAACGAGCGGACGTTTGACTCTACACCGAGGGGCGTGATATTCGACGCTCGTTCGTGAAATCGTTCGCTGGAAGTCGTCTTCTCCCGGTACCGTTCCGTGTGATCGTCCTCTTGCTCTTTGTCACCAAGACTCATCGTACCAGACGACGGAAGAGTGGCCAATAAATCTTTGGCTAAAATAGAAAAGAGTCGAAAATGATCTGGACAGCATCAATTAGAAACGGAGATGCTACGGTTGCGTGCGGCGAGAAAGGGGGAGAATCAGCCCTTTTAGACCTCCACCTGTCTTCCGTATTTCCCGTATATCTAGTTCAACGACGTCGATAGCACGATCGAGAAGTGTATCACGAACGAACGGATTTCCGGACGGCAAGAGTACTTCACCGGGTTCAACGACAATAGTACTGGTTACCCGGTTCCGTTGTTCACGCATCGGTACTTCAATAATCTCAATACCTCGGTCGTGTAGAATCTCGAGGAATTCACTGGGGACAGCTTGTGGGTATACGAGGGCGAGATCGGAAGCGACCATACCGAACACGAGCGCGAGATGTGTCTGTCCGGTACTTTCGGTGCTACCGAAGATGGGGACCTCCACGACGTCGATATCGTACGTTTCGAATACATTCTGAACTTGTCGAATCCCCTCGTCGTTAGTCGTTCGAGAACGACCAATAGCGACCGTTTCAGAATCGATCCACACCATGTTTCCGGCTTCGAATCCGCCCGCTCCGTGAACCGAGTGATAGATCGGTATGCCGAGTTCGACAGCGCGCTCGGTTATACGGCGTTCTTCACCGTGCCGGGTCTCTTCGACCATCTTTCCGACGACGAGGCCGCCTTCGATGGCGAATCCCACGTCACGGACGAACAGCGACTCGGCGAGGCCATCACCAGCATCATCGAGACGGTGGATAGTCACATCTCGATTTTCTAGTTCCTCGATCAGGGCTTCGTGTTCACTCGCTGCACCCTCTTGTCGAGGTAACCCATTCCATTCCCACTCGTCGGGGTCAACTACAGTGTTAAATTCCGGCCCGGGTTCATGAACGAGCACGCTCTCGAGGGAACCGACTTCGGTTCGAACGGACGGCGAAAGGTCCCAGTTAGCCATCGTTCGAGATGTCGAGCCGCTGTTCTTCTTTCACGTTTCGGAGTGCCACGTCAGTCGCCGTGGATCGCACTGCGTCGTATTTCCCGATACGGCTCAACAGATCCGTCAATCCGGAACGATCGCTAACTCGCACTTTCAAGAGTAAGTCGGCATCACCAGTGAGTTCGTGTATTTCCTGGATTGCGGTCTCTTCGGCGAGGCGCTCGGCAACCTCGGAGAAGTGTCCAGCTTCAGTATTGACGCGGATGAATGCGACATGATCCAATCCAAGCAAATCGGCGTCAAGCACTGCTCGATAATCCCGAATATACCCATCCTCTTCGAGTGAGTTCACCCGTTCGTGAATCGTCGCTGTACCCATATCGAGTCGACGGGCTATCTCAGAGAGTGCTGTTCGTCCATCCGCTTGAAGGATTTTGAGAATTTTCACGTCGACATCGTCGAGATTCATGCGATTCATTTTTTGTTACGGTCTCCTATTCGTTCTGTTTTGTTGCTTGTAGCTTTGCTCTGTCATCGGTTCGAATCTGTGTATGGTTGGACTTCAGCATTCGTCCGTGATTCACGGAGATCAGCGATATCGACCGAGCACGTAGCCGCTGCACCCTTATCTCGTGGTAATGAGAGCTGTGTTCCGTGCGATCCAACGATGTCGTCACACGGCGAATACACTGCCGACCGTCCGGTACCTGTCAACTCTACGTTGGGTTTCGTGCCGACGATGCTAACGTGTGCGATATACGATTGATTCTCCACTGCACGGGCTGCAGCACAGCGACTAACGCGCTGGTATCCCGCTTCGTTGGCCGTCCACGACGGAACGGCAATGATTTCCGCACCGCGATCTGCGAGACTTCGCACGACGTTTGGAAATTCGACATCGTAACAGATGGCGATGCCGATACCGACGTCGTCGTGTTCGACGACTGGCGGAAGTTCCTCACCGGCTCGTTTCCCACGCTGGCGTTCCTCCGGAATGAGGTGGGTCTTATCGTAGGTGTGAACACTCGAATCGGGAGTGCCGATTGCACATCGGTTGTAGATCTGACCATCATCAAGGACGTTGTACGAGCCACCGACGACCACCGCGTGACGACGGTCCGCAGCAGCGGTAAGAAAGTCATGAAATCGTGCTTCTTCCTTGGAAGTGAGAGTCGCAATCGAGTCGCCTTCCTCCCTTCCTTCGAGATAGTCGCTCAAGAACAACTCCGGAAGGACGTATAGATCAGCGTCACCTGCCCGGTCAAAATAGGCTCCAACGTGTTCCAAAAGTACGCTAAGCGACTCTACACCGCAAAGTTCGTACTGACACAATGCGATGTCGAACGTCTCGCTGATGTCCATTTGCTTACTGAGCTATGGAACAGAGAGACAAAAACTTTATCCGAAATTCGGTGTTTGGTACGAGAAATGATCGGGAAAGACACTCATTAGAACAAAACTTATTTTGTTTGGCCGTGATGGTGTGACACGTAAACGCATGGCAAGTGAAACACCAACACGGGATCAAGAGGTTAAGACACGGTCAGGACTCCTCCGTCAGTTGCGGGGGAATCGCTGGGCTGGGTTAGTCGTGAACATGCTCCCGAGCACGTTCTGGCTGATCACGTTCTTCTTCATTCCGCTGGCCGTGATGTTCTACTATAGCTTCGGTCAACGGGGAGCGTTTGGTGAGGTACTTATCGGGCCGGACTATCTCGGTTTGCAACAGTACGCCCAGTTTTTCATCCCCGATGGTGCGTCCATAGTGGACAGTATTTGGTATACCATCGCATGGGTGATCGACGCCATTATCCCAGTGACTCTCCATCTCGCGTCGGGAGAGCCGACGCCGTACGTTCAGTTAACGTTGAAGAGCATCGGCTTCGGAATTATCGCGACGGTGGCATCGTTTGTCATCGGCTATCCCGTTGCATACTATGTCGGTCGTCTGGCGCCCGAAGAGTATCAAGACCTGCTCTTAGTGTTAATTATCCTCCCGTTTTGGGCGTCGTTCTTGGTTCGAATCTATGCGATCCAAATATTGTTATCAGGAAATAGCGTTCTGATGAACGCGTTGGGGCTTCTTCCCTTCATCTCCCCGGGACAGTCGTTGATGAACTCACGATTTGCGGTCATGGTGGGATTAGTGTATATCTGGATCCCGTTCATGATCCTTCCCGTCTACGCGAGTTTGGAGGAAATCGATTTTACCCTTCGAGAAGCGGCGATGGATCTCGGTGCGAATCGATTTCAGGCGTTTCGACGGGTCGTCTTTCCGTTATCGATGCCGGGGGTAGTGGCGGGAAGCCTATTGGTTTTCATTCCGAGCACGGGAGCGTACGTCATCCCCGACCTACTCGGTGGGACGGATAGTCAGATGATCGGGAACTTCATCGCGGAGCAGTTCGGCGCAGCAGGAAACTGGCCGCTTGGAGCGGCCGGGTCGTTCACGCTAATGGGAATCATGCTGGTTGCGATTGCGATCTACCAGCGATACGGGAGCGCTGACCTGGTATGAATACGGAATCCCCACAGCGTACCTGGGTCTCCCGAATTCGGACACGGCTCTTTCGAAACGGTGGGTCGATACTCGCCGTCGAAACCTTGCTCTTCTATCTCTTTCTCTACGTCCCGATCGCCGTGCTCATCTCCTTGTCGTTCAACAACTCGCGATATGCGTTAGTGTGGCAAGGATTCACGACGAAGTGGTATCAGTCCCTGCTTGCGGGTCAAACCGTCGCTCGCGTTAATCCCCACGCTGCGTTCACAGCCCTTGTCCATTCGGTCGAAATCGCACTCGTCACCGTCATCGTGAGCACCGTATTTGGAACGATGCTGGCGTTCGCCCTCGATCGGTACGAGTTCCCCGGAAAGGGGTTATTTACGGGGCTCGTCTATATGCCGATCATCATTCCGAGCATCGTGATGGGAATCTCGCTGCTGCTCTTCTTCAATATCGTGGGAATGACGCTGGGACTCCACACGGCAATGATCGGTCACATCGCTTTCGACATTAGCTTCGTCGCTATCGTCGTGCTCGCTCGACTGCAGAGTTTCAATCACACCTTGGAAGAGGCAGCCAAAGACTTGGGGGCAAACGAGTTGGAGACATTCCGGTATGTCACCTTACCACTTATCAAACCCGGAATCATGGCCGGTGCGCTACTCGCGTTCGCCATGAGCTTCGACGACTTCGTGGTTACTTTCTTCATTATCGGTAATCAGAACACCCTTCCGATTTTCTTCTTCTCGATGGTTCGGCAGGGAATCACGCCCGGGGTCAACGTCATCGCTGCGCTCATAATCGTCGTCACGATGGCGGTGGTCGCGGTCGCCCAGTGGTTCGAAGGGCCGATCTGGTAGAAAAAGATTCGGGATTATAGCTTCAATTCCCCAATCTTTATGTCACGTAGGCCCATTTTACCAAAAAGAATCGGTGTGATACACATGGACAAGCATGGTAACCCTCGGGATGGCAGACGACGATTTCTCAAGACGACGGGGACGCTGGCGACGGTCGGACTCACCGGTCTCGCCGGGTGTTCGAGCGGGAACGATCAGAACGGTGGTCAGTCCAGTACGACGAGTTCCTCTTCGTCGAAGGGAGCGTCCGCTGGAAGCTCCAAACTCAGGAAAAAGTACGGACTGAAGAAACTCGATTACAAGGTGGAGGATCAGCTAAACATCTTCCAGTGGGGAGATTATTGGCCGGACGGTACCGTTCAGGACTTCGAGAAGGCCTACGGGGTGAAGGTCAACGTCTCGAACTACGCCTCCAACGAGGAGATGTTCAACAAACTCAAGGCCGGTGGAACCAGCCAGTACGACCTCATCTTCCCGAGCGACTATATGATCAACGTCCTCGTCAAACAGGGGATGATACGGAAATTTGACAAACAAAAGATTCCTAACTATAGCAACCTCGACAAGAAGTTCACGGACACGCCGTACGATCCAAATCCCGGAACTTACTCTGCTCCGTACCAGTGGGGGACGTCCGGCATCGGATATAACAAACAGATGCTCGGTGGAAACGTGAAAATTGATTCGTGGGACGCGATGTGGAACACAAAGTGGAAAGGGCAAATGACGATGCTCAACGATATGCGGGAGACCATTGGCGCCGCTCTGAAACGCCTTGGCTACTCGTTGAATACAAAAGACGAGAAGAAGATCAACGAGGCAAAACAGACGTTGATTAAGCAGAAGAAACTGCTAAAGACGTACGATTCGTCGAACTTCACGACCAACCTGATCAACAAGCAGGCGAGCCCCGTACACGGCTGGTCCGGTGGGGTGTTTCAGGCATATTGGGAGACGAATAAGAATGGATCGTCACCCATCGGCTATACAGTTCCGAAGGAGGGAGGAGTCATCTGGGTCGATAACGGAGCGGTCACCAAGGACGCGAACCACCCGAACGCAGCGTACGCGTTCATCAACTACTATCTCAACGCAAAAATCGGCGCACGCATCACGAACTACACCTACTACGGAAGTCCGAACAAAGCGGCCGAGAAGAACATCAACAAAGACATCCTGAACAACAAGAGCATCTACCCCGATTCAAAGACGATGAAGAAACTCGAATACATACGAAACATCGGTCAGGCGACGACGAAATACAACGAGGCCTGGACCGAAATCAAGAACGCATAACATGACGGAATACGATGTGCGACTCGACGGAATCACCAAGCGATTCGATGATGTCGTTGCGGTCAACGACGTGAGCCTCGACATCGAATCGGGGAAGTTTCTCACCCTCCTTGGACCGTCGGGATGCGGAAAAACGACGTTATTACGCTGTATCGACGGATTCGAGACCCCTACCAAGGGTGACGTGTATATTCGCGGGCAACGGGTCAATGGCATCCCGCCGTTCGAACGCGATACGAGTATGGTGTTCCAATCGTACGCCTTGTTCCCCCATATGACGGTGGGGGAGAACGTCGCGTTCGGACTCGAGATGCAGGGACTACCATCGGGCGAAACCCGGTCGACGGACGGTGGATCCACGTCGAATAGTAGTCTCAGCACATCTTTCAAGCGGCTTCTCAAACGGACCGGGAGCGAAGAAGTCGACGCTCGGGTTGCAGAAGCACTCGAACTGGTCGAACTCCCCGAATATCAGGATCGGAAGATAAGCGAACTTTCCGGTGGGCAACAACAGCGTGTCGCCCTCGCCCGTGCATTGGTTACCCAACCGACGGTATTATTGCTCGACGAGCCGCTCGGTGCGCTCGATTTGAAGCTCCGAAAGAACATGCAGGTCGAGCTAAAGAACCTCCAAGAAGAGTTGGACACCACATTCGTCTATGTGACACACGACCAGGAGGAGGCACTGACGATGAGCGACGAAATCGCCGTGATGAACGACGGTCATCTCGAACAGTTGGGGTCTGCAACGGAGATTTATGAGGAGCCCGAGACGGAGTTCGTCGCGGACTTCATCGGAGAAACGAACCTCATCAGGGGAAGTTACGAGGAGACGGCGAACGGCGCAGTCATCGAGCGTAATGGCCTTTCGTTTAGAGTACCGCGTAATCCCGACGCCGAGGGAACCGTTTCGTTCGCAGTTCGACCAGAGAAGATCCGTCTCGGCACGGATGCTCGTGAACTGGACAACTCCTTTGAGGGGAAAGTGAACGAAGAGATTTACAAAGGCAATCTAGGCAAGTTCGTCGTAGAGCTCTCGAACGGCCAAGAGCTTACCATGGATATGCAAATAACCGACCGTAGTGAATATCTCTCGACCGGGGAAACCGTGACGGTCGGGTGGTCGGCAGATAATGCGGTCGTGTTGACGAGATAACACACCCGCCAGCAGAACAATCATCGAAAGCAGATCAGCATCCAATGACAGAGTATACTGACTCACTTAGAGCAAATCACGAATCGGCCATTGAAAACGCAACCGACGGCGTAACGTTCGGCATCATCGTTGACGGCGAAACCAGCCACACGGCAGCCGAAGAGACGTTTCAGCCGGCCGACCCGGCAATCGCGGCACCGATCGCGGAAGTGGCACGCGGTCGAGATGCAGATGTCGATGCCGCGGTAGGGGCCGCCACCGAGGCGTACGAGGGGGAATGGGGTGATACAACACCATTGGAACGCGGTGATATCATCCGAGAATGGACGGCAGTCCTTCGCGACCACCTCGATGACCTCGCACTCCTCGAAACACTCGAGGTCGGAAAACCGCTTTCATCCGCCCGTGCCGACATCGAGACGGGCCTCGATTTCTTCGAGTACTATGCCGCAGCGGCTGTTGGAGAGGAAGGATCGGTACCGCCCGTCGGCGACGACTCATTCGCGTACGTTAGTCGAGAGCCCTACGGCGTAACCGGCCAAATCCTCCCGTGGAACTATCCTGTTCTATTGATGGGCTGGAAGGTCGGTGCTTCCCTCGCGGCGGGGAATACGTCGGTGACGAAACCCGCAGAGCAAGCACCGCTCGCAGTAATTCGAGCGGCTCAACTCGCACAAGGTATTCTTCCCGATGGCGTATTGAACGTCGTTCCCGGATTCGGTGACGAAGCCGTGCGGCCGTCGCCAGCCACGATGGCATTCGAAAAGTGTCATTCACCGGCTCGGTACCCGTGGGTCAAGAAGTCATGCGGGCGGCTTCGGACGACGTCACACCCGTCACGCTAGAGCTGGGCGGGAAAAATCCCTTTGTGGTGTTCCCCGACGCTGATGTGGAAGCGGCTGCACGGACAGCAGCCGTTGCGGGGCTCTATAACAACGGCCAATCGTGCGATTCGGGGACCCGTCTCCTCGTCCATCGAGAGATAAAAGATGAGTTCCTCGACTACTACCTCGACGCTGTCGAAGCTCGAACCATCGGCGATCCCCTCCAAGGCGCGAACCAAGGACCGCTCTGCTATGCGGACCATCGGGAGAAGGTAGAGAAGTACGTCGAACTCGGTCGAGAGGAAGGAGCAACGATCCTTACCGGAGGAAACCGTCCGGATGATGATGAACTCAATGACGGCTACTACTTCGAACCGACCGTCTTCGGGGACGTTGACCCTGAGATGAGAATCGCACAGGAAGAGGTGTTCGGACCGGTCCAATTCGTTCTCGAGTTTTCGTCGTATGAGGAGGCTATCGAGATTGCAAACGACGTGACCTACGGTCTCACCGCAGGAGTATTCACACAGAACGCCTCCCGGGCGCATCGAGCGGCCGCAGAAATCGCGGCAGGAAGCATCTGGGTGAATCAGTACTTCGGTACCGTCCCCGGAACGCCGTTCGGTGGCTTCAAACAATCCGGTATCGGTCGGGAGTGTGGAAAAGAGGCGCTCACGGAATACACACAGAGTAAATCCGTTCACCTCGCTCTCGAAGATCCAACGTTCTGAGCGGTATCGGTGGAACGATCGTACTTTTGTGATCGTTGTGAGGCGAGGAGCTTTTTCGAACAATGAATTCGGAACCGCACCCACAATTCCGAAATCTTTCCGCTATAGACTCTCCATTCCGGAAAGATTTTTGGTGCATGTGGCCATTTGATAGAGTGACTCACGCATGAGACAGCTATACATCGATGGAGAGTGGGTCGACGCCGCGTCCAACGAGGGCATCGACGTCGATTCACCGGTTACGGGGGAGGTCATCGATACCGTCCCCAGTGCATCCGTACAGGATGTACGAACGGCAGTCGATGCCGCCCGCCGTGCGGAACGCGAACTCGAGGAGATGACCGCGTTCGAACGTGCGGCGGTGCTCGACGAGGTAACCGATTACTTCGAAGCACACGAGGACGAAATCGCCGAACTCATCACGCGCGAAGAGGGTAAACCACTCCACGAATCCTACGAGGAGACCGAATACGTCATCGAATCGAGTGATGACTACGGACACGATGCGATCCGGTTGTTCGGCGACGTCGTCCCATCGGAGTTCAGGGGACGATTTGCATACACGCAACGTGAGCCGTACGGTCCGTGTGCGGTCATTAGCCCGTGGAACTTCCCCCTCGAAGTTCCCGGTGGAAGCATTTATTCGGCCATTGCCACCGCGAATCCGGTCGTGTTCAAGCCCGCCGAGGAAACACCGCTGACCGCCTACCACATCGCGGAGGCGTTCGACCAGTCGAGCCTTCCTAACGGCGCTTTCAATCTCATCACGGGGGCGGGCGAAACCGGTGCAGAATTGGTCGGACACCAAGACATTCGACTCATCGCATTTACCGGTAGTACCGAAGTTGGGCAACAAATCGCCAAGACCGCCGCAGAGCGCAACGCTCAGTGCCTGCTGGAGATGGGCGGAAAGGATCCGATTCTCGTCCTCGACGACGCCGATGTGGATCACGCCGCTGAGAGTATCGTTGTGGGGAGCAACTGGAACGCAGGGCAGGTGTGCTGTGGGACCGAGCGTATCATCACGACCGAAGGCGTTCACGATGCGTTGGTCGAAGCCGTCGTAGAGAAAACGGAGGCCCTCACGTTAGGCGACCCCTTTGAGGAGGGGACAGACATGGGACCGATGGTGAGCGAGCGGATTCAACAGAAGGTCAAAGACCACGTCGACAGCGCGGTACACCAAGGAGCCCAACTCTTGGCTGGTGGTGACACTGACGGCCTGTTCTACACCCCTACGGTGTTGGACGATGTGACTGAAGAGATGGATATCGCTACAGAGGAGACGTTCGGACCGGTTTCTCCCGTGATTCGCGTCGACGACTACAAGGAAGCTATCGAAGTCGCCAATCGTTCACCGTACGGTCTCCAAGCCGCAATCTTCACCGATTCGCTTGAACGCGCTCACGATGCCGCGAACCGTCTGAAGGCGGGCGGTGTGTTCGTCAATGAAACCAACAATTATTGGGAGCGGTTGCTTCCGTTCGGCGGGTATGGAAATAGCGGCTCCGGTGGTCGGTATGGGAGCAAGTGGCACCTCGAATCGATGACGCAAACGAAGGCGGTTATGATGAACTACAAGGATTACTAACATGAATGTCGTAACACTCGGCGGCTGTGGTGCAATGGGACGGGCGACGTCCTACGAGCTCGCAGGGAGAACAGACACCGAACTGACGATCGCAGACGCGGATATCGACACTGCAAGGGAACTCGCTGCGGACCTTCCTGGAGAAGTCGAGACCGAGAAAGTCGATGTGACTAATCACGACCACCTCGTCGGCGTGCTGACCGAGGCGGATGTCGTCGCGAATGCGCTTCCGTATGCGTTCAACATCGACGTGATGGAAGCGTGTTTAGAAGCGGACGCACATTATCTTGACCTCGGTGGACTCTATCATAAAACTCAGGAGCAACTCGAACTCGACGAGGCATTCGATGAAGCGGAGCTCACTGCAGTTCTCGGTATTGGCGCCAGCCCAGGATTAACGAACGTCGCGGCTGCGATGGGTGCAAGTCATCTCGACCAGGTCGATGAGGTTCATATCCGAACTGGTGCGAAGGGTGGTGGTGAAGGATTCGCATATTCCGCAAAGACGATCTTGGACGAGCTCACAATGAATCCGGTCGTCTTCGAAGATGGAGAATTCGTGGAACTCGAACCACTCTCGGGGCGGGAGACCTATACCATGCCGGACCCCATCGGCGAAGTCGAAGGATTTCACAGTATCCACTCCGAGTTAGCGACGATGCCCTACACATTCGACGGCGTCGAGACCGTCGATTTCCGCGTCGCGTTCTCTCCCGACTTAGTAAACATCTGTGACGTGCTCATCGGACTGAATCTCACCAGCGAGAAGGAAGTCGAATTCAAGAATGCAACGTTCACCCCTCGCGAATTCCTCGATTGGCATCTCGACCAACAACCGAAACCCGGCGCAGTCGAAGAGTGGAAATCGTTCCGAGTAGATGTCACTGGCAAAGAAGACGGTGAAGATGCTCAGTATCAGTATTCTGTGGTCGTAGAGTCACGTCTCGACGATTGGGGACTAAAAGCCACCGCAGTGTGGACCGGTGTACCGATGGGTATCGCAGCAGAGCTAGTTGGCCGTGGCGAAGCACTCCAAACCGGTGCAAAGCCACCCGAACAAGTACTAGACCCCAAGCAGTTCATCGACGAGCTGCAAGAGCGTGATATCGTCATCACCGAGAACAAAATAATGTGAGCAGACGGCTAATCACATCACGGTAAACCCGTTAGTCCACATCGTAACCCTGAGTTGCAGTTCGTTGCCCCGACATTCTTCGAAGGAACGCTGTGAGTTGATTGCGTTCGTCCCCGTTTCGGTCGTTGACGTGTCCATACCGGAGAGAACGTGCGCAGCAGTAATGATTCTCTGCTCGAATACGTTCTAACCAACGCTCAATGATCGAGAAAGATGGTGCTGCGAACCGTTAGTATAGATGACGAATCGAGCGTTTCAGGACTGCCGCGCAGTTACCGAGCGGCTGAACTCGACGCCCGGCCGAGAAAGTACACCGCGATTGCCCCGAACAGCAGATCGAGGGCGACGAGCACGACGAGCGACTGACCGATGATGCCCCACGTCCATCCGGAGAGCATGATCGCTCGGGCGGCGTCTACCCCATAGGTAACAGGGTTCATCGAACTCACGACCTGAAGCCAACCGGGCAGTGCGTCGACCGGGACGAACGCGGTACTCGCGAACAACAGTGGGAACTGAATGAGGTTCGTTGCGATGCCCGTCACTGAGACGTCGCCAGTCACGATACCCAGGACGTTCGAAAACGCCATGAACCACACCGAGAACACGAGCGCCACGACGAGGATGCCGACGACACCGAGCAGGCCGGTCGTCACCGATGTGCCTAAGACGTACCCGAGTCCCAGCATGATCAGCGTCGGCACCAGGATCAACAGGAGATCTGAGAGGACCTTGCCAGTGAAGACGGCCGTGCGGCTCATCGGCGACGCGAGCGTTTTCTCGAACATTCCAGACTCGATATCTTGGACGAATCCCGTCCCGGAACCAGCCGCTGTGATAAGCGCGACTTGGATAACAATCGCCGGGACGAGGTACGCGAGATAGTCGCCGCCCGGCACAGCCCGCCCCGCGAGTTTCCCGAACACTTGGCTGAACAGCACGAGGAAGATTATCGGCTGCACTAATGCGAAGACGAGCACGAACGGTTCGCGCACCTTCTTCAAATTCCAGCGCAGGAAGTTCGTCCAGACATCACCGAGAAAGTTGTTGCCGCTCGTTTTCTCTGGGCGTCGTTGGTATTCTCTCTTGGGCTGTTTGGTCGTGGTTGTAGTAGTGGTCATTCTCGTGCCTCCATTTGGTACCCGTTCGGTTGGATTTCCCTGTCCGCAGCGTCGTTTTTCGACTCGCCTGCCAGTGTCAGGAAGACATCGTCGAGCGTCGGTGACCGGATATTGAATCCCGTGATAGTCACGCCTGCCTTCGTGAGCCGCACGAGGAGGGTGGTCCCAATCCGGCGAGCATGAGTGGCAGTGACACTAAATCCGTCTTCAGTCGGCTGAATACTCTCGATCTCGTCCCAAGCCACCACCTCAGAATCCTCGATAATCGCTCTGGCGTGTTCGACAGCTGTCTCGCTTGGGTCGTCGAGGGAGATTTCGAGAACATCGCCACCTACCTGGGCTTTGAGTTCGGCCGGCGAACCGGTCGCGACGATTTCCCCATCGAGAATGAGCGCGAGGTCGGAACAGAGCGCATCGGCTTCCTCGAGGTACTGGGTCGTGAGGAAAACGGTCGTTCCCTGCCGATTGATCTCACGGAAGTACTCCCAGAGCCGATTACGCGCTGCCGGATCGAGTCCGGTCGTCGGTTCATCAAGGAAGACGATCGGGGGGTGGTGAACCAGCGTCATCGCAACGTCAAGGCGCTTTTTCTGTCCACCAGAGAGCATCCCCGCGCTGTCGGCCGTCTTGGATTCGAGCCCGACGAGTTCGAGAAGGTCGTCAATCCGGGCACCCCGCTTGGCACTCGGGACACCGTAGGCACGGCAGGCGAAGTTGAGGTTCTCCCGGACGGTGAGCACCGGGTCGATACTCGTTTCTTGTGCCATATACCCAATCGACTCGCGAACTGACCGAGGATCCGTCTCAGCGTTATATCCATTGACGCTGATCTGTCCAGTGGTCGGTCGAAGCAGCGTTGTGAGCATCTTGATCGTCGTTGTTTTGCCAGCTCCGTTTGCTCCGAGAAAGCCGAAAAATTCGCCTTTCGGAATCTCGAGTGAGACGTCTTTGACCGCTTCGGTGCCATTCGAATAAGTCACTCCAAGGTTCGTTGCTTCGATAGCAAATGCTGGACTGGAGCCGGTTTCGGTTGAATTTGGTTGGCGTTGCATTGTTAGACCACAGGATATAGTAGGGAGGCACGTATTGTGGAGGTTCACTCGAACATATTCGATCAGTGTCTCAGACCGAGTTCGAACGCCGTCACGATCGAGTCGGTGTCCTCACTAACAATTCAGGAACGATCTGCAACGAGCGGCCGGTGACCGAAAACGACGTCGAAGCCACATTTGCGTTCAATCACTTTCACCCTTTCTCCTCACACGCTCACTGATCGGTCAGCTCGTTATGAGTGCACCCGCTCGGGTCTTCACTATCACTTTGGGACTGCACGAACACGGAACGAGGACAACCCGGCTTTGGACATGTTCGAGCGAATCTTGAGGGGATATCCACCCGTCTGTATTGGTGATGGCTCTCTCGTCGATATGCGTTCAGTAGCGGATTCCAGAGGATGCTCCTGGCTGACGACCTGGACAATCCAAACACTCTTTACAGATTATCTGTAAGTTGTAAACAGCGCCAACACCAATGTCACACACTGCATCCCACGCCAATGGCGATGTCATTCGAGATTTTCTCTCGGTTGCAGGCCTCCTCGAAGAGCCACGGTTAGCCCAACTATACGCCTACCTTACCCGACAGGGTCCAGCAACCGTTCAAGAACTCATGGATGTCTTGGACCTCCCACAAGGAACGGCCTATACGTACGTGAAGCGGCTGGCCGATGCGGGTGTTATCAAAGCAACGGGCGACGAACAACCGCGAACCTATGTTGCTCACACGATCGACCTCACTGTCTCGGCTGGAGATGGAACGCGTGAGTATACGATTACCCCGATGTTGGTGGACGCCGTGAGTCGCCAATCTACCAATGACGATATCGAGACATACATCGCTCGCCACGGCGTTGAGGGTCTCGCAACAGCACTCACGTATACGGTTGCACGTGAGCGCGGTGAGGTAACCCATCGGCTGATGGCCCGTGACTTGGATATCTCGTCCCTCGCTGCAGAGATTATTCTCCAGGCCCTTCGCCCGGTCGTTCACGATCACATCAACATCGAAGAATCCGGTGCGGTCAGACCTGATCTTGGGCTAGATGACGAGCAAACTACGGAAACATCTGACGACACGTGAGCGACATTCATATCGCCGACTCGGGAATGTTCATCGCTCTCGGAAAGCCCACAAACAGTCGCTATCAGAAGATGAGAGCGTTTTCCCGCAAAAATGACATTGTGTTTCTCCTCCCGGAGCGAGTCTATGAGGAGATTGCAGGAACTACCGGCGAAACCACGAGACCACCAATTGAGACAGCAATCGAAGAGGGATGGGCACAGATTGCCGATCCACTTGACTATACGATTTCAGTCGTATCGCAAGCAATGGATGGCGTCCAGTGATACATCGCAAATGCTGATGACCGACCCGCTGATGAAGTCGAACGAGCAGATGCTGCGCTTGCCGCACTCGCAGCACAACATCTCAGCACAGGGGTGGCTGCACATGTATACATTTACACGACCGACATCGCTGCAGGGGAAGGTGCCGAAACCGTACTTACATCGCACGGGTATAGCGATGCAGTGACCTTCGTGAACGCCTTCCGCTTCATCGAGAATCTTTACAACTGATAAGCGGCTCGAAGATACCTGCTCACGATCGGAATTACGAAACCGAAGAGAGTGTTGATGACGATTCACCGAATCTCGTTGCAGAAGCCTCGAATGCCGGCCACCATTCTTTGAGACACCACCGAATACACATCACGAGGCCTGAATGACACATCAAAAGACACTGGAAAATAGACACCTTGTAGCAATGAAATCAGCCTGGGACTTCTTGAACTTGAGTGATACACAAAGACCTACGACGGCATCGTTGTTACGTGCTAGACGTGGACGCCACCTGAACTCATGCCATCGGTTAATCGGAAACTACACCTCACCGGACAATGGATCCAAAGACAAATGCCACAAGACCAGGACCCTCTTACTGATGATTGGCAGGGGGACGACACTGTCAAACGACTACTCCGAGAGCACCTCGACGAAACTGACTACTCAATATACAAAGCACTGAACGAAGATGGTCGGATCTCTGATACCGAGCTCGGAGAACTAGTTGGACTCTCACGAACAGCCGCACGCCGTCGACGAAAGAAACTCGAGGAGGATGGGATCATTGACGTTCTGGGAGTCCTCGTTCTCCAACAAGCCGATTTCGCGTACGCAGACGTGTTCGTAACCCTCGACGCTCGAATCAGCAGCGATGACCTTGATGCCTTCCTTGCTGAAATACAGAAAGAAGAACTCATCTACGAGATCGATGAATACATGGGAAAATACGACCTCTTGTTGCGGGTATGGAACGCCTCGCTCGCGGACATAAATACATATCTCCGCTCACAACTACAGGCTCACGACGCCGTCGCAGACTATGAGACAATCCCGGTCACGAAGACGCATAAGGCGTGGCACAAGACGATAACAGACAGATAGTGGAAACTACTCTGGAAAAATTACTCGTGAAGTCGTCTATAGGCCGCCAAGGGTGGTATAGACGAGTTTTACCGGCATATCGGTCTCATTGACACTATAGTGTTTGGTACCAGCCGAGATGACCGAAAGTGTCCCAGAACCGACTGTGTATTCGCCCTCTGTGGTCGTGAGAGTGATCTCCCCATCTAGAATAACGGAGATCTCATCACTCTCATGAGACGTCCATCCCTCCTCCGGGGCACGTTCGCCGGGTTGGATGACGTACGATCCAGTCTGTGATTTAGGGTCGGTCGTTTCAAAGAGTGTGAGTGGGGTTCCCGTGCTCTCATCCCATACATCGTCGAGGTTTGTGAGTTCAATGTCGCTCATTGGATCGTGTCTCCATCTATTGTGGCTTCGTCGCCGATCGTTCTGTCGTTAGTCAATACGACGCCATAGACGTTGCGTGCCGTTTCCATCGTGATATAATCGTTGAGGAAGTCCTCATCTCGTCGTTCATCGTGGCCACTGACGATTGTCGCATAGACGCCGGGGAAATGTCCGGCCGACAATCGGTTCGGGAAGAGGTCAGTCTCGATGTTGTCTGAGCCCTTCAGCGGGTCAAACCAACTCGGCGAAATTGTTGTTCCATACCTGAACTCGGTTGACGAAGTATTGGCACCTCCTGACTTTTCGGTACTATCGGTTGAATTGTCACTCGTGGTTTCTGGTGATTGATTCCCTGTGCAACCGACGAAGATAGTCCCAATACGGGCAATAATCCCGTATTTTAGGAATGACCAGCGATCAAATTGGTCATCAATATCTCGAATCATGGTATCATAACCGACCCACAGGGTCTTAAACACTCCGCATAAATCCCCCGTTTCGTCACCAGTAGACAACAATACGTTGTTCTTACTCTAGAAAACGCTCGTATAGTTTGGTAGTACGAACGAATCGGTTGCTAGCGAGAAACTGATTTATACCAGTGCACGAAATGGATAGATCGTGAGTCAAGATATCAACACGCAAAGAGTGGCGGTAGACATTGGCGGGACATTCGTCGATGCTATTACCTTCAATCGAGAAACCCGAGAAATAGCTCTCGAGAAAGCACCAACCACGCCAGACCAACCTTCCGAAGGGGTGCTGCAGTCAATCGACAAAGTCCAAGCAGAAATAGAACACACCAGTGCGTTTGTCCATGGGACAACGCTTGGCCTTAACGCCGTTCTCGAACGAGATGGTGCAACCACCGGTATCATCACAAACGAAGGGTTCGCCGACGTCTACGAAATTGGCCGTACCAACCTCGAACGGCCATCGATGTACGACATCAACTACCAGAAACCAGAGTCCATGGTCCCTCGGCGTCGCCGCGTCGGCGTACCCGGCCGCCTCAATGCGCAGGGAGTGGTTGTCGAAGAACTTGACATTGACGCCGTTCGCGACGCTGCCGAGTACCTCGTTGAAGAACAGAGCGTCGAATCCATCGCAATCTGTTTCCTGCACTCCTATCAGAACGACCAACACGAACGTGCCGCCGCTGACATCGTCCAAGATACACACCCGGATATCAGTGTGTCCGTTTCAAGCGACATCAGCGGCGAATACCGGGAATACGAGCGTACCAGTACTGCCGTTCTCGACAGCTACATCAAGCCGATTTTTGAGAACTACGTCGACACCCTCGACAGCGCGCTCACAGAGAGCGGCTTCGATGGCTCGTTTTTCATCACGCGATCAGGCGGGGGAACACTCACTGCTGAGAGTGCAAAGACTGCGCCAGTCCACACGATTCTCTCCGGCCCCGCTGGCGGTCTCATTGGTGCGTCCCACGTCGGTGATGGTACCAACCGTGATAATCTCATCACCGTCGACATGGGTGGGACAAGCCTCGACGCTGCCGTCGTTGAGGACGGATCTCCCGTCGTGAAGTATGACTCCTCACTTGAACACCAACCGATGATGATTCCGGTCTACGATATTCGGACAATCGGTGCGGGCGGCGGGTCCGTCGCATGGATTGATGGCGATCTCCTCAAGGTCGGTCCTGAGAGCGCGGGTGCAGATCCCGGCCCAATCTGCTATGATAATGGCGGAACCGAACCCACCGTCACTGATGCAGCGCTGGCACTCGGCTTCCTCGACCCGGCTGACTTCCTCGGCGGCGAAATGGACACCGCCGCGGAAGCCGCACTCAATGGCATCGAAGAGAAACTCGCAACGCCACTCGACATGTCTGTCGACGAGGCCAGCAAGGGTGTCTTCGATGTCGCGCTCGCGAATACCGTGGGCGCGATCCGTGAGATAACCGTTGAAAAAGGCCTTGACCCGCGCGACTTCTCGATGGTCGCCTACGGCGGTGCTGGACCTATGTTCGTCCCTCTGCTCGCACGCGAGATTGGTGCTGGTGAAGTGCTCGTCCCCCAGGCACCTTCGGTTTTCTCCGCCTGGGGGATGCTGATGGCCGACGTTGTCTACGACTTCTCTCAAACCCACATCGCCGTTCTCGACGATGTCGACTTTGAGACGCTCTGCTCAGAATTCGATACCCTCGAAGCCGAAGGCCGTGAAACGCTCACGGAAGAGGGGATTGGCGAAACGCGCCAGAGTATCGGTCGGCAGTCGAGATGCGGTATTTCGGCCAGGAACACACCGTCGAGGTCGATGCAAACGACATCGATTCACTTGACGAACTTGCAGATCGGTTCGAAGCCCAGCACGAGTCTCGGTACGGCCACACGATGGGCGATCCCGTGCAAGTCGTTCACCTTCGTGTCCGTGCCGTCGGTGAGAATGAGAAACCGAGCCTCGAACGTGGGACGCCGCGGACAGATGGTGACCTTTCGCCCATTGATACCCGAGAAGCGTACTGTTTCGCGGTCAACGACTTCGTCGACTTCGACGTCTATCAACGTGCAGACATCAAGCCTGGCGACGAGATCGAAGGGCCTGCGGTCGTCACCGAACCGACTACATCGCTCGTCTTCCACTCAGACCAGACCGCAGACGTCGACGAGTATGGCCACATCATCATCACAACAGGAGACAAACAATGAGCACACAACAAGACATCGACCCGGCAACAGTCGAGGTGATTCGGAATTACCTCACGTCTGCCGCAACGGAGATGCAACGCACCCTTATCAGAACTGCCTACAACACAATTATCTACGAGATTCTGGACTTCGGAATCTCTATTTTCGACAGAGATCTCAATCTCATCGCAGACTCCCCGGGACTAGCACTCTTCTTGGGTGCGAACGACTACGGAATTAAGAAAGCGGTTGACCACGTTGGTGAGGAAAACATGAACCCAGGGGATGTGTTCATCATGAACTACCCCTACTGGAGTGGGACGCACACCCTCGACGTGCTCCTATTTGCTCCAGTGTTCCACGACGAGGACCTCATCGGCTATACGACCTGCCGCGCACACTGGCTTGACCTCGGTGCGAAGGACTCCGGCTACGTCCTCGACTCGACTGATGTTCACCAGGAAGGCGTGCTATTCCCCGGTACGAAAGTCTACAAGGATGGTGAGCCTGACCCGGAGATTATGGATATCATCCGGTTTAACTCCCGGATGCCCGAGAAAGTCGTTGGTGACCTGAACGCGCAGGTCGCAGCGGTCCGCACCGGTGAAGAGCGCTTGCAAGAACTATACGAGAAGTATGGCGGCGAAACTGTTGAGTCGGCGGTTAACAAGGTACTCAACCATGGTGAGGAAACCGCTCGTAAGGCCGTCGAAGAACTCCCGGACGGGAGCTGGTCGGCAACTGGATATGCCGACGGCGTCAACCGTGATTCTGACGACCTAATAAAACTCAAGGCGACCGTTACCATCGACGGCGATGAATTCGAAGTTGACTTCTCGGGGTCGTCCGACGAAGTCGACGAGCCACTCAATATCCCGCCAGGGATGAGCGAGACGATCTGTAAGCTTTGCTTTAAGACGATTACTACACCCGAGGAGGACTCGAACGGGGGACAGTACGCACCATTATCGATGACCGTTCCAAAGGGGAACATCTTCAACGCAAGTTATCCCGCCCCTACGTTCACCGTCTGGACCGGGATTGTCGCTATCGACGTGGTTTACCAGGCGCTCGCAAAGGGAATGCCTGATCGCGTCCCTGCAAGTACTGGTGGTGACCTCGCTGATATCATGCTTTACGGCGAGAACCCGGAGACAGGCCGACCGTTCGTCGAAGCGAACAATGAGGCTGTTGGCTGGGGTGCAGGCATTAACCACGATGGGGAGAACGCGCTCATGCATATCAGCGAGACAATGGTCCGAAACATCCCAATTGAGGTGTTCGAGAACAAAGCCCCAATCCGATTCGACCAACTCTCACTCCGTGAGGACTCCGGTGGTCCGGGGAAGCATCGTGGTGGCCTCGGCATCTGTCGTGACTTCCGCGTGCTCGAACCGGTCGGCGCGCTCTCGATTATACAGAAAACCCGAACCGAGAACTGGGGATTGGACGGCGGCGAACCCGGTATGAAGAACGTTGTCGCACTCGACTCCGAAGAAGATGACTTCGACGAGCGAGTGCAGATTCTCGTTGATAACGACGATCTCTACGACGATGAAGATGTAACGTATGCAGGGATGTTCCGCGGGAACTTCGTCCCGGGAGAAGTAATCTCGAACCGGACCGCAGGCGGCGGTGGATACGGCGACCCGTACGAACGTGATCCGGACGCAGTTCGCGAGGACTTCCGTGATGGCTACGTCTCACGTGAGGCTGCCCGAGAGCAGTACGGCGTCGTCGTGACCGAAGACGGTGAGATCGATCAGGAGACGACCGAGGAGCTTCGGAGCACTCGATGAACGAACACCAGTCGAAGAGGTAAACTAGACAGGGCCAATTTACCTTCTAACACATTTCTTAGAGAAGAGCGCGCTTGCTGTATCTCATTGTTAACGAACTCCAAGAAGATAATTGACGACTAGTTGTGAGTCATCCACCGATTTCTCAACAGAAAGAGCAACCCGAGTTCCTTGCAGTTCGACCACGAGTCGGGCAGCTTTGTGATCGTCGCAACTGAGAAAGAACGGAGCGAATATGTTCATCCAGCAATCGAGACAGTACTCATGGCATAGATTGGTGTTGAATATCCAGTTTGCTATCGGCGGTGGTTTTGTGTGGAGTTTGTCGGTGGTTTACAACAGGTGACTTCTCAATCCATTACATCGAAACACACGACAGTTAAAACTGGGACTCTCGGTAGGATCGCCATCCCAACTTGGATAACGACCGTCTCCACTTTCACCAACCACCAAATGGGAACGATGTTGCGGATGTCTCACTCGAATCAGTGCATCCGTTAGATGTGCTCTCGACGGTACTTGCTGCCATCGAACAACGTGGTACTCAGCAATGGGAAGCACGGTCACAAGGGTGATTACCGAGAAAAAAGCCACCCAAATCGAAGAATTCGAAACATCTGCCTCCGCAGTACAAGCCCATCGAGAGCGCTCACAGATGCTGAACTCACCAACTTCTGTGAAGATGAGCATAAACTGATAAAATGATCATCAAAAAGGATGGAGTCACCTTTCAGATCAGGAACTGGTGCTCGAAGAAGAGCAACGGTGTATAAAATAAAATCGCGTCGATGTAATGCTTCGTCTTACCAGGATGTCCGGTCGTGGCCGCCCTTCTGACTTTGCGAGTTGAAGTTCTGGGCGTTCGACCAGGCTTTCTGCGAGTTCGAGTTGCTCTGGTAGTTCGACTGGATGGCTCTCGCGTCACCAGATTTCGCGTGACCATAGAAACTCTTCGCCGACGATTTTGCGTAGTTGTCCTTCTGGTAGTTGCTGTTGCCTTGCCAGACGTGCTGGTCTTGGTCAACGTGCGAGCTTGCATACTGCCAGTTCGATTGACTATCACTCGGTTTCTTATAATCTGCAGCGGCTGCCGAACCCGCAAAGCCGACAGCAAACAGCGAGCCGACGATCGTAACTGCGAGCAAGATGCGAAGTGCCTTTTTCGTTGTTTTTCTCCTGGGTCTGGTCCAACTCGTCTATCCCCGACTTCTCCACGGTGATAGAAGAGCACCAGAACCCAAAGACCGATATTATGCCATTCGTATTTCAAGCCCGAGAATCATTGAGCAGTTCGCACTATTTATGAACGGATGTACTCCAGCATACGGATTACTAAGTTTGTCTCCTAGTTGTCGTTATCGGAGTCAATACGCTCTGATAGTATCGTTGGTCGGTCCATACAATATTCAATGATAAGTATCGTCCCGAACGTTCATCGAGATCGTTAAAGAATCAATCAAGGGATGATAGTATTCAAGCAGCAATGGAGTATCGACATAGAAGGTCAGCAACATTGATCGCGAGCAGAACCCGATGATCTTACGTTCCGATCGTCGAGTTTTCAGATTATAGGTCCGAAACCAATGGTCGTGTACTGGGTACTAGAACAGGGATATTTCGAAATACCCCGTGAAAATGCGCGGGGGGAGAACTTGAAAAATGGCAGAAATTTGTCTCTGGTTCGACCGAATGACGCCAAACTTGACTCGATATACTGCCCTACCTTCTCGTCGATAGCCGATTCTCTCTGTCCAAGCGGCGACACCACACCTACTGTCACACCACCCAACAGCTCCCTGAGGACAGTATGATCAAGGACGAAATCGACTAGCCTATAGCGACTCTCCAAACCGATTCTTCGAGACGACTTCTGCAATTGATCGCCGTCGTTTCGTCCCCATCCCGGACCCTTTGGGATAGCCAAAGCCGACAACAGCTCCGCTGACGAGCTCAAGTGGAATACCAAACTGTCTCTTCAGGGCCTCCTCCTCAATGCCAGTGTAGATACAAGAGCCGATGCCGTGATCCCAAGCTGCAAATTGCATGTGGCTGACTGCACGTCCGACATCGACGCCGGAGGAGGGGTAATCGTCAGTGAAGACAACGACAGCAAAGGCAGCATCCGCGACCCACTTCCCGCTGGTGCTCACCGTAGCCAAATCGTCGAGAGCGTCGCCATCGATCAGAAGAAAGTGCCAGTCCTGGCGGTTTCGACTTGAGGGAGCCAGTCGTGCAGCCTCTAGCACAGCACGTTCGATGTCGTCTGAAACGGGCTTATCAGCGAATTCACGAACTTCGAGTCGATGTTTGACAGTCTCCGTGAGGTCCATACGTATACTCATCGCCGAACATCCATAGCCATTTTTTACGTCAAAATCTATGGACTTTCTCTCCCATCGTCGATATCGAGATCGGGACTGATCTCCTTCACATCCACCGTCATCGTCTCGTGACCGTTCGCGGTTAGCCTTTCGGCAATGCGGTCAGCCACCTTCACGGTTTGTCCTTCACCGGTCCGTAACAGACGAGGATGGAAGCCATGGTTGTTCAGTTCCACAGAAGATCACAGTATGGATAATCACGTGGGGTCTTTCTACAGCCGTTGAACGCGAACGCGAGCAGGTGGACATTCTCCGGCAATTCTCAAACGAGGTTTTTTCTCATTTCGGAAGATGACAGCGTCGTCAATGACAACGTAGCTCTCCCCGTCAGTACACCCATCCCGAGAGGTGTACCAATCTACACCGAATCAAAACACTACGACACAAACCGACCTAAGCAACTATCGATTACTCTGAAGTGCATCTTGTTTCGCGATTGGTTTGCGGTTGGAGAGAGGACGGTGATGCGTGAATTGGTTCTGACGACTGTGTCAGTTGCTTCTGCTCACAAGCGAACATGAGAGATACCTAGCTACTGTTCTCTGAGTTGGCGGATGCCACGCAGTCCCGTCGTTTAGCGGATCCCGTAGGTCGGGAAACGAGTTCGGATTGTCAATCTAGTTTTGTAGATATTTTATATACTAGAGTGTTATTTGTGGAGGAAGCAAATATTTTATGCAATTCTACGTTTGGCAACAACACTAATGAGAGAAAGCTGAATGGGGGATAACACGGGGAACGATGCCTGATGAAACCGAACAAAACGTGCGGAGCGATCAAAACCAGGAGCACATTATCGGAGATTGTAGCGGACAGGAAGGTGAGCTATCCATCTCGATCGATCGAAATCGCGGAAGCTCGTGGAAGAGTATGGACGGGGACCGATACTATCCTGACTGAGAGCGAGGAAACAACAATTCCTCGAGGAGATGCAGTCAAATGAGGTTTACAGCAATAGTTCGGTTCATCCGCCTCGAGAACGACGGCGATCGAAATCACCACCCCCTCTTGCAGCGACATCGGATGTCCGCCCTCGTTATCGTCTTGCAACTTCTCTTGATCGTGTGTGTCGCTCCTGGTGTCGCAACCGCCGCCACGAAAGACGAACAACAGCTTGGGACCCAGTCGAAGAACCTGGAACGGATCAATGATGGGACACTCGGCGCTCTTGAAACGAGGTTGGCCACCGACTGTGCGCCAACCAACGGCACGATGACGGGCAATTGCACCGCCACCAAGACGAGCACTTCCAACGAGTGTTATTCAGGTCCCAATAGAACGACGGCTACGCAACCGAATCCCAACGATACCGGTAGCAATAGCGCGCCGACCGACCACTCCACTGATTCGGGGGCCACTGTGACTAGCTCATCGAGTACACACACGACAATGTCCGAAACAAACACGAAAGCATCGCAAAAAGCGGACCGAGCGAATGTCCGCGGGTTCGGTCTGTTGCCAGACATAAACTCACCGATTATCGCGATAATCGGAATTCTCTGTGTAGTCGGTGGACTGATCGCTCTTGCCCGATAAACTACCCCGCCCTGCTCGGTCTAATGGCCTCGCTGAGGGAGAGGTTTCCCTGCTTGTAAAACGCACTCTGCAGAAATCGGAGTGGCTCCCGGGTGTTGATTCGGGGCATGTAGCTGGGTCAAACCTGTCGATCACCGCCGAGCAAAACACTATTTCGACATTTAACGACCTCGGATTTCTGATGTTGCAGGCGCTGACTGCGAACAATAAGTTGGTCGGATACTACCGGTCGGCACTCAAACTAGTGGAATTCCTCTGGTTCATTCCCATCGCGCTCCAGACGAGGTTCGTTCACTTGACTTCGGAGCTGTGGTCCAATGACCATTCCGAGAAAATCACCGAGATAGCGGCTCAAACGACGCAGTGCACGTTCCTACTCACCGGGAGATTGGCGCTGGGACTCATCGTCCTCGCATGGTTGATCGATATACAGCCACGCGTTTTCGGGATATACCTCCTTCTGTCGGTCGTTATCGTCCCACTACCCGGACTCGCGGTCTTGGCGCTTTTCTATATTACGACAGGAGCGCTTGAATCCGATGAAGTTATAGGATGCTCCTATCATTCTCCGACCCGCTCGGTTCACAGGCCGAAACGTTTCGAACGAAAATACAAGGTAACACAATGAGATCCGATTCGATACAAAAATTGTTGATCGTCGCCGGAATACTACTGTTCATCTCGGGTATTGGGTTTGCGTTTCTCAACTCGGGATTCGGCGATTTCGGTGACAGTTCACCTTCGGAAAAGTCGCAGAATACAACGCAGCCACCAGCGAGTACGACACCCACGAAATCGAATGCGACGTTGACGGAAACATCGAGTACGAGTAGCACGACGACTTCAACATCATCACCAACAGCTACTACTACAACATCACCCTCGACAACTACGAGTAGCACAACGACTACAACACCTTCTTCAACAACTACGACTACAACATCATCCTCATCAGTACGAGTAGCACGACGACGCTTCAACATCATCACCAACAGCTACTACTACAACATCACCCTCGACAACTACCACATCACCTCCAACTACGAGTAACGCGACGACTACAACATCATCGCCAACAACCACGACTAGCACGGGAACCGGAATTACGTTGTAAGCATCGCCAGGGAACCATCTTTCGCAGTTTTAGCGCCCTGTGAACCGCCTCGGGGTCACGCTCCGAGGCACATCTTAGCGTCTGTGGTGGAAGCAGTTCCGCGAACTTGTCATCAAATGCGTCGTTTACAACTTGGAACTAGGTCTCGCTAGCTCACACGAAGACTGCAGATGGCCGTGATTCTGAGAGGAACGGACTGCTGAATAGAGAGGATATTTGCAGCAGAGCAATAATGGCAGGGGAAATAGACCTAGTTCACATAACGGCGGTCCCCTCCAGCGTCGTGGCTGTCTTCGAGAAAGCGCACAACGTAGATCCATACCGTCTAATCAGGTTCTGCCCCTTTTTTGTCGCCATATTGAATAGTCGTGACGGTCAAGAGGATTCCATGGCCGACCTCATCTACTTCATCAACTCATCACTCGACGGCTACATCGCCGACGAGAACGGGAACTTCGACTGGTCAGAGCCATCTGAGGACGCGCATGCCTTGTTCAACGATCACCAACGATCGGTCGGCACCTCCCTTATCGGCCGTCGCATGTATGAGACGATGCGGGTGTGGGACACCTTTGACCTCGACGACCTACCCGAGGTACAACGCGAGTTCGCCGAGCGTGGGGGGATACCGACAAAGTCGTCTATTCAACCACCCTGGACACCGTGCCGGAACCGCGGACCCGCCTGGAGCAGACGTTCGACTCCGAAGTGGTACAGGCCATGAAAGACCATGCCGACTGCGACCTGTCCATCGGCGGCCCCGGTCTCGCTTCCGAGGCCATCCGCGCAGGTCTGGTCGACCGGTATGTGCTGCGCTTGGTCCCGACGATCGTCGGTGGGGGAACCCAAGCCCTTCCCGATGCAGCGCGGGTCGACCTCGCTCTCAACACAACACGTCGTTTCGACGACGGCTCCGTCCTCGTCGACTACAGCCTCCGATGATCAAATCACCTCCAAACCAGGCAGCGGAATGGATCGACCGAGAAGTCACCGTCAGGAGAGCGCAATTTGGCTCTGACAACAGTGTTCGCGTCTTCTGCTTGGGAGAGATCCACCTTTCCGTGTTCTGTATCGTTTGCATTCGTCCGGGCTGGAACCAACGTAAGTATATTAGTCATCTCTTGCAAACACTAACCTATGAAGCGGACGAGCGACACGGACATCGACGGCAGACGAACTAAGCCACCAGGAGAAAATCGGCTTCTGTATGATCCTTCTCCTCGCGGGTAATATCACAACGACGAATTTACTCACGAATGCCATCTGGTCCTTCGAGGAACAAGGCATCATAGAGAACGTCCGATCAGGCGATGTCAACCGTAAGAAAGCCATTGAAGAGGTACTCCGTTATCGATCCCCGATACAGGAAATACAGCACGTCGTGCGTGAGGATATTGAGTTGGGCGGCCAGCAAATCGAGGCCGGAGAAATCGTGAATATCTGGGTGGGCGCTGCGAACCGCGACCCAGAAGTCTTCGACGACCCAGAGTCGTTCCGCCCCGAGGCACACGGTCTCGAACCGGTGATAATGAGGGGTAATGGGCGGCAGCGCTGGGCTGGTTTCTTTAAATATATAATTCGAGCTGGAATACTAACTTGAACTGCTGTCCCGACCCGAGTTTGAGTCGTGAGGTGTTCATTGGTGAGTATCTATCAATTCACAGCTTCTTCGTCGTCCGTGTGATATGGACTTCCCAGTCTGAGATATCAGGTTGGGTGTGACGGATTTCGTACGCATCATCCCCAAGATCAACGCCATTGATACAACCTTCGTGAGAAGGACATCCAGTGCGTCGTTAAGTTCTGCTCTCGTTTGTGGCCCTGTCTCGGGGTTGCTGAACAAGTCGCGTTGTTTGTCGGTGTTGTAGTCGGTCATAGTGTGGCGCGGAGCAAGTATGGACTTTGTGATGCGCCCCATGTGAACACGATCGTCTACACGAATGATAGGCCACTGCTGGAATACCACTACCACATCGGGCAGTGGACGCACAGTGTGCAATCGCTCAATCCGATGTACAACAGACACGCTAAGATAATAAGATTGGCGGCGTGAAAGATGCTCTGTGAATCAGTCACGAACCCACAAATCCTCGGTACGCGTAGTGTGCACTACGAACTGCGCAAAGATACCTTCGAGGGTCTAGGAATCGTCCATTTCCGCTTATACTGTCCAAAGGAAGTCAATCGCCGAAATTGGACAAATTCGAAGAATCGACCTCGCTGCCGTCCCACGTTCTACTTCGGCTATCAAACCAATCGCGCATTTTGAAACGCGTCGAAACCCTAGAACGCAACTACTTTCCCTACTATCTCGATAAATACCTGATATACGAGCGGAGATTCGATTCCCTGGAGTCAGCTGTCTGGAAAATAGGCGGCGTACCATACGAATCGTTCGTCTCTCCATGGGCAGTCCACTCCCCCCGTATCGAAGATCTGGTAGCGTGGCAGGGGAGAGTTACGAAGGATTTCGCCGATCACGTCGTAGATTCACTTGAGACGTATCTTCAATGACGGTACACTGTCCACATAGATTCTTCTTAGGGTACCGGGAGTGATCCACTTATGAAATCCAGCGATTGGTAATATCGTAACTCAAAAGTAATGATGAAGACACATATTAATTCATTAGTCGCGAGACTCACTACAAACAAACAACTTTTCCATCATGCATTTCGTCTAGATCAAAACGTTCACGAGCGAAGTGCGGGCACGGCTTGTGATCGTTACAAAGATCCGTTGAATTCAGGATTCGAACGACCCACACATCGTCTGAAGGACATATGATTCGTTGTCTGTAGCCACCGAAAACAAACGACCAAGGGGTAATACGATCATCGCGTTTCGGTCACAGTCCGTGGGATTACTCCGACTCGCTTCGTCGGCCCAAGATGAACCCGGCGACCGCCCCCACACCACCGACAATACCGAACGACTCGAAAGTTTCGAGCATGCTCCCATCGGACGATTCAGCCGAATCCGTAGACGGAGGGTGCGTCGTCATGGTTGTCGTCGTTTTCGGCGTCGTGGATGTGGTGGTAGTATTGGTCGTCGTGGTCGTTCTTGTCGCTCCGAATCCGGCGTCTGCGAGCGCCTGTCTGAGTGTCACGATTTCGATGTCCCTCGACTTCGCCGCTCGAATCATCCGACGGATTTTCGACTTCGTGACCTCGTCCCGTTGCGTGTGTGCGCCGAAAATGCCGAGCGCGTTGTCCTCCGCGACGGCGTCGAGTTCGTCTCGAACAGCGCTCCAATCGGTGAATTCGATGAAATAGTCGCGACGAGTCCCGTACGGGTCGATTTCCCCACGTTGGTTGATACCGTTAGAATCGATCGCGTTTGCGACGCCGGTGTAGAACTCCTTCGTGAACTTCTCCGAATACTCGGTGAAGTGGTCGTAAGGAGCGAGGAGATTGTCGACCGTGAACCCGTACGATTCGAGCGTCCGTTTCGAATCACGGAGGATGTATCGCATCGTCTTCGGGGATAAACGCTCACGGGCGCTGTCGGCATCGAAGGACATCCCAACCGGTTTGTCGAGTTTCATGTACAGCTCGTCGTCGTCATTCCGACCCGATCCGACGATATTTCGCGTTACGGAGCTGTCTCCATCGTATATCTCCACCTCGTAGCCTGCGTGGAACGGATGTGACGCGTGAGTACCGTTCGGATATGCCCGGTCGTCGTCCGGAGCGATATCCTTCGCGAGCGGGAACGACTTCAACGATGTGTGCTCTCTGGTGTGAGACATGATTTCGAAGCCGAACGACTCCATCTCAGTTAGCTCCTTCTTGTTCAGCGCACGGTCCATACTTCCCGACCCGTCCGTACCGACCCACTCGGAAACAATCCCGATAGATGCCGGAACGCCTTCGTCCTTGTGCACAGGAAACGCCTTTTGGTAATCGGTTACCGGTCCATCGTCGTAGACGATAACGGCTTGGGCGTTCTCGGTAGTGGACTGAGCACCGACGGTCGTCGCCGTAACGGCGCCTGCAAGAGCCGTAGATGTCGATAATTTTAGAAACCCCCGACGTGACAATTCCATTGATCATTTGTTCTGACTTTGTGCACAGTCATATATTTTGTGTGATGGGAACGAGCTGGCTAATGAGCGAACAATTCTTGAAGAAACGCTCTCTCCGTCCGAATCGTCGAAGGCAATTTGTTTAACCTATAGGTTTAATATTGAGTGTGCTGTACATTCAACTGGATGGTTGAACAACAGCTGAACGACCAGGAGCTCGACGAGATTTTCAAGGCATTAGCCCATCCAATTCGCCGAGAGATCCTCGAACAACTCGCCGATGGCCCCGAAAGCGTCGGCGATCTCGCCGAACCACACGACGTCTCGTTGGCAGCAGTCTCCAAGCATCTCCACGTGTTGGAAGATGCGGGCTTACTCGATATCGAGAAGGACGGCCGGGTTCGACGATGTCACCTTGATGCCGCGCCGCTGAGTGAAGCCTTTGGATGGCTAACTCGGTACCGCGTGCTTTGGGAAGACCGCTTCGACGCGTTGGCCGACCATCTGGAGCAAGAAGACCAATGAGAGACAATACTGATGACGGAAGAGAACCGCGAGAAGAGACCACCACGGATGAGGGGCGAAGTATTACCGTCAACCGCGTAATCGAAGCCACACCGGAGAGAGTCTACGAAGCCTTCGTCGATCCCGACGAACTCGCCGCGTGGCTCCCGCCAGAGGGCTTCTCCTGCGAAGTTCACGAGTTCGACGCCACGGAGGAGGGCACCTTCCGCATGTCGTTCACTGCTGACATCAAGGAATTGGAACCATACGCCCACACGTTCCATGGGACATACGAGGAACTGTCCCCTGGCGAGCGGATCGTCTACACCGAGGAGTTCGAGTCCGACGACCCGGGAATGGCCGGAGAGATGACGACCACGGTCACCTTCGAGAAAGTCACCGGTGGGACCGAAGTCACTGCTCACCAAGCAGGAATCCCCGAAAACATCCCGCCCCAGGACGCCAACGAAGGATGGAATGACTCCCTTGGAAACCTCGCGGACGTCGTCGAGGAGGCGTAGCGCATAGATCGTATCGAGTCTCGTGGCGGGTCTCACTTCCGCTTATGGATTTAGTGGGAGACCACGGTTGAAGGCCACCAATATACAAAACGCTCACGGGCACAGCCAAGAGATATTATATAAATTTGACTGATCTCTTCTCACTACTCTATCAAAAAACACCGGAGGAGTCGCAGCCCAATACGACTGGGTGGAGGTGCTCAATTATTTAATATGCGGTGCTCATCTTAAAGGTATGTCACGGACTAACGAACCAATCAATAGAGAGGTACTCGACCAGTTAGAGAAATACTCTACGTCTGCAATAGCAAATACGAAACACGAGGGTGTGAAAACGCTGTCCTCTGCGATTAAACCGGTTCATACCGATTGCACCTTCGCTGGGACGGTCCGGACCGTCACGCTCGATCAAAGTGAATCATCCTCATATTTGCGAAGAATAGACAAGTAAGACACCCATCATCGTAATTATTAACTTCCCAACATAATGCTACTTCGCGTACGTCGTCGGATGGCTCGCGATTTGCTTCGTTCTCCTCGCTGGAGGCTACTCCGAGTCTTCGCTCGTCTCCGGCTTCGGGATCACATTCGGTATCGACGCGCTCGCCGCGTGGTACGTCACGGCCGCATTCGCTGTCAACGAGTCTTGGGAGTGACCGGTCCTGCCCGTGCAGTGACCGTCGTGGAGCCGTCGCAAGCTAGCCGTGGTGCTCTCGAACCCGGTGACCGATTTGATCGATTGTTCGGAGAGCGTCTCGAACCATCGGCGGCGTAACCTCGAACGGCTCGTTATGAATCGTCTCCTCGGGATCACACGCGGCGTCCGCGACCGTTTCGAGCTGCGCCGTCGTCGGGTCATCGAGCCCGATGTCAGCGAGCGTCACCGGGAGGTCGAGTGCGAGTGAAAACTCGACGTAGTCCTCGACAAAAGCGTCTTCACGGCCCTCGAGTACGAGCTGAGTCAGCGTCCCGATGTTCACTTTCTCCCCGTGGGTCGCATGGTGAGTTCCTGCCAGTTGCGTCAGCCCGTTGTGTACCGAGTGCGCCGCAGCCAGACCACCACTCTCGAATCCGAGCCCACTGAGAAGTGTATTTGCCTCCGCCACGGCCGCCACGCTTTCAGTGACGGCGTCACGTTCGATCGCGTCCACGGCGACGATAGCGTGCTCCCGGAGAGTCTCATAGCAGAGTTTTGCGAGTCGGTGCCCGGCCCGCGTCGGGGTGCCACCAACGATATTCTCGCCGTCCGACTGGTACGTCGCATCCGCTTCGAACCAAGTCGCAAGCCCGTCAGCGATCCCCGACCGGAAGAAGCGCGTCGGCGCGGTCGCGACGACCGCCGTATCGAGGAACACGAGGTCGGGATGTCGCTCGTAAAACCAGTATTCACGGAACTCTCCTTCTTCACTGTAGATAACCGAGAGAGCACTCGTTGGGGAGTCGGTCGAGGCAATAGTCGGCATCGAAACCATCGCACCCCCAGTTTCTTCGCGGACGGCTTTCGCCGTATCAAGCGCCTTGCCGCCACCGGCGCCGATAACGACGTCCGCACCGCGCTCTTCCACGATGGCTCCGACACGATCGATCTCGGTTTCAGAGGCTTCGCCGTTGAACTCGACCGTACTTGCCCCGTGGCCCTCCGCTTTCAGACTTTGGATAGCCCGCTCGCCAACCAGATCGAGGACGGTCTCGTCGGCCAGAAGCAAACACTCGGTCCCGAGCGAATCGACATGCGTTCTGAACGAGTCGATGATGTCGCGGCCCTGTACATACGCTGCCGGTGATTCGAACACCTGAGGCATACCAGTGAACACCACACCAACCGTGTTAAATTTTCCCACAGTTCCGGTCGAGCGACCTTCAGGGCCGCCCAAACCCATGAATGGAAGAGGAAAATGATCTACTCACAGTGCTTCAACACGAGGGGGAAGACATCGTTGTCGTCGACGGCCACCCGCACACGCGGGACGCGACCACACGGAGGCTGAAAAGGACCGTCGTTTGCTGGGGCATGGCACTCGACAACTCCGACGGCGATGTTTTCGCGACCCTGCATGCCTCACAATTCCCAATGGAGAATTTTTAGAACGGGAAGAGATCACCTTCTATTCCGTCTCGCTCGATGAGTTCGATCTCGTGGCCGTCCCGATCCTTCGTAAATGCGTACATCTGGTCACAGGAGTCGGGGTCGCGATAGTCGGGTGCTTCACGCTGTTGGAGGGTCTCCCAATCGTCCTGTAGATCATCGAGACGAACACAGAAATGCCCCCATCCATCTTTTTGTTCGTACGAACGTCCGTCGTAGTTGTAGGTGAGTTCGACCGCCATCGCCTCCTCGGCGGCGTCCTCGGGTTTCATGAAGTAGTTGGCGAACGAATCCGATTCCCAACGACCGGTGTGCTCGTACTCGAATTTTCGCGTCCAGAATCCGAGCGCCTCGTCGGCATCCTCGACGCGAATCATGGTGTGGTCGATGCTCCATCGCGCGCCGTGGTCGCGTTGGACGATTTCGATTTCGTGCCCATCGGGATCCGTTACAAATGCATAGCTTCCACCGCAGGAATCGGGGTCGCGGTAGTCCTCGACACCTTCCTTGATCAATTCTTCGTACGCGTCATCCACGTCTTCGACACGCACGGCGATGTGACCCCACGCATCACCGATTTCAGGAGACTCCCCCTCGTTGTGTGTCAGTTCAAGCATCGCCCCGTCTTCGTGCATCCCTTCGGGACCGAGGTAGACGATAGTGAATCCGTCTCCCTCGTAACGATCTTTCTCTTCGTACTCGAGATGTGTCTGATACCAATCGAGTGACGCTTCCAAATCACCGACACGCATCATCGTGTGGTCAAGGATTCCGGTCATGGAGTATGCTACACTGGCTCTCTAAAAAAACCATTTGGTTACTGCCGAGTTAAAGTCGATGAGAAAACGGGACAAGCGGTCGGAGACACCGGGCGAAGAATCGTTTCGTCCGGCGGAGTGACAGCTATCGCCGCGAGCAGTCGATACCGGAATGCTCCTCAGTCACTGGCAAGTTCGGGGTTCCGCGCAGCATGGAGGCTGGCACAAACACCACCCTGTCCACCCATGTTTGTCTTCGCGAGTCGAGAAGCGCTCCGCGCGGTCTGCACGTCCTCGGTAGCAAGCGGGTCACCGTCGCGAGACACGAACAATCGGTCACAGTCCCCTCGACGACTCCGACACTCGTGGCTTTCTCCAGATACCGTTTGAGCGGGTCTGCATCCACCTCGACGTAGAACTCGTCGAGATCGACATCGCGCGACCGCCTTCGAAACCGAGATCCTCCCGCCGTAACGCCGCGAGTTGAGCGTCGTCGAGTCCGGCGTCGGCAAGTTCCTTGATGGCGTCGTATTGACGGGCGAGACGGGCCTTTCGGTCGAGCGTCGCGAGCGTCTCGGCGATATCACCGTCCGCAGTTTCGAAGGCGTCCGAGAACGCCATCCCTTCGTTGACGCCCCGGGTAACTTCGGTCGCGTGCATGTGATCTCGGAGCACGATGCGGACATCGCCCACGCCGTCGAGTTCTGAAACCGCGTCGCGAGCGTCCGTCGCCATCATCCACGCGAACGTCGGGGAGCACCACGCCGTCGGGAGCGCGAACGCGACAGTGACGGTTCCATCCTCTATTTCGAGGTCCTCGATGTAGTCGAGTTCGACTATCGACCGGTCGAGTTCCGGATCGGTGACGCTCCGAAGTGCGGACCGGATGGCGTCTCTGGTCGGGTCTGTCCCTTCTATCGCTGGCGTCATGGTCAGTCCGCCGCTCCTTCGTACTGCGCACCCGTGTCGAAGCGTTGGGAGACATCGTCATCCTGAAGCGATTTCTTGCGCTCCTCGATGTCGATATCGTACAGGTCCGCGGCGTTTTCACCCAACACCTTCTTCTTCGTTTCGAGTCGAACTCGACGCCGTACTCGCGACGTTCCTCCTCGGTGAACTCGGTATCGAGGATGGCCTCCAGTATCCAATCGGGTTCCCAGATCGCGTAGTCACTACCGAAGAGGATGCGGTCCTCGCCGAGCCAATAGAGTAACTCGCCAAGCACCTCGCGGAATTTCGCCGGTCGCCCTCGTGCCATCGGGGCGACGACCGCGAGCCCGCCGTACACGTTCGGTTCCTGCGTCCCGATCCAGCAGAAGTCGTCGAGTCGCGGCATCCCGACGTGCTCGACGACGAGAGTTGAGTTCGGGGAACGAGGTTGCCGCATCGTCGATATCCGCGACGTCGAAGGCGTCGCGGTTCAGCGGGCGAATCGTCGGTCCCTTGTGCGGATGGATGTTCCGAATGCCGAGGTCGACACACTTCTGGAGGAACTCGAAGGACTCTTCGGAATCGAGGCGCCATCCCTTCGAGTCGCCGCGCCACTCTGCGGTGTACACCTTCGCTCCCTGGATGTCGTACTCCTCTTTCTGTCGTTCGAGATCATCGAGCCCCTCTTGGCCTTCCCGAGGGTCGAAGCGTCCGTTCGTGATGAGCCGATCACTGTATTCGTCGGCGAGCGCACCGCAATCGTCGATGGTGTTGAAGCCATCGGCGTAAAATTCCTTTAAGTAGGTCGGTTGGAAGATACCCACATCGACGTCACCGGTCCCGAAAACACTCGTCAGGAGTTGCTCATCACTGTAGGTACGGAACTCGTCGAGCGAGCGTTGTCGTTCTTCCGGCGCGAATCCCGTGTGATAGTCGTGAAAGCACTGGATAAACTGTTCGCCTCCCTCATGGATGATGTTCTCCTTCGTCGCGTTCCACGCGTGAAGGTGACCATCAACGACGAAGATATCTTCGCCTTGGTGCTGAAGCATTGCATGCAAATAACAACCACACACAGTAATAATTGTTATGGACCGCCAACAGGGTACAGTCGGGATTTTGTGTCGTAGCTTTCCCATCGTGATGCAACAACCCGCGAGCCCGTTGCGTTTAGTCGGCAGTCGCTGCCGGTACCACTGAATTTACTACCAGCTGGAGAGGTGCTATCAGTCGCATCATGCAAGCTGCGCGACTACACGAGTATACGGACGATATGAGCGAGGCACTTACGGTCGAAGATGTCGAGAAGCCGGAAATCTCGACATCGGGGCAAATAATCGTCGAGGTGGAGGGCGCCGGATGGTGCCAGACGGACAACCACATCATCGAGGGGATGTGGGAACCCTACGCAGAGCAGAATCTCCCGATGACTCTGGGCCACGAGAATGCCGGTTCAGTCGTCGAAGTCGGTGACGAAGTAACCACCGTCGAAGTCGGTGATTCGGTCATCTGTCATCCCGTTCGTACCTGTGGGCAGTGTCGCGCTTGCCGATTAGGTAACGATATGTACTGTGAGAACAGCGCGTTCTCCGGACTCGACACGGATGGCGGATTTGCGGAGTACCTCCTCACCTCCGAGCGATCCGCGATCAAACTCGACGACATCGACCCCGTCGATATCGCACCGCACGCCGATGCTGGGATCACAGCCTACCACGCGTCGAAGAAAGCGGTCGATGAATTGGTCCCGGGGAACTACTGCGTCCTCATCGGTATCGGGGGGCTCGGTCACATCGGTCTGCAAGCCGTCGAAGCGATGAGTGCGGCACGGACTATCGCCGTCGACATCAAAGACGACGCGCTCGAACTCGCCGAGCGATTGGGCGCCGATTTTACCGTCAACTCCGGGGACGAGAACGTCGCAGACGCGTCGCCGACATCACCGACGGTGCGGGTGGGACACAAGTCCTGGACTTCGTCGGCGCCGACAGCACCACTAACCTCGCGCCCGATATCGTCGCACCCGGTGGCGACCACCACATCGTCGGCTACGGCGGGCACGTCCATCGACCCTCCCAGGACCTCGTCGACGGCGAGTTCTCCTATCAGGGCAACCTGGTCGGAACCTACACCGAACTCCAGGAACTCATCGCGCTCGTTGAACAAGGGGAGATGCACCTCACCACCACGCAGTACGACCTCGACGAAATCAATAAAGTAGCCGAAAAACTCGAGCGGAACGAAATCGAGGGTCGCGCCGTCATCCGACCGTAGACTCGACCATCCGGTTCAATGCTGTTGAACCAGGGCACTCAGTGGTCATTCTTTGTCTCGGAAAGACGTATTGACTGGGTACGACATCATCATATCGGTGAAACGGATTCAACAGGAGTGAATTGGATCAATTCGACGAGTAGCATTACAGTCTTAGTGTCGTAATCCCGGTCGCCCCATATTCTCTCTAATCGTTGCAAGTGGAGAACGAGGAAGTTCGGACCTCAAGCAGATATTTCCATCGGAGACAGCTACTCCAGAAACCTACACAAGCGCATCGTGATCGTTCACTCACCTGACCAAGAGAGTGATGGGGGTTTCAGTGATTCACCACCGTTGATTTCTCGAGATCGAGATCAGTAGTCCCTCATTTCGAGTTCGATGAGATTGGCAGTATCGGAGACTGCCATCGCGAGGTTCTCGGTGAAGTAGTCACCCTTCATTCGACTTGCCGGACCTGCGATCGAGATTGATCCGTAGACGCCTTTAGAGCCGTCTTCATTCGAAGGCTGGATCGCAGTGGCCACACAACAAAGGCCTTCGAGTTGTTCTTCCCGATCGAATGCGATGTCCCGTTCACGAATCGTCTCCAGTTCTGCTTCCAGTTTGGATCGATCCGTGATTGTGTGGGGCGTCGTCGCTGGAAGTCCGTGGTGATCGATGATCTTGTCGATCCGTTCCGCAGGGAGGTGTGCTAAAACTGACTTACCGAGCGCGTTATCGTGGAGGTATTTTTGGCTTCCCGTCGTATCGAAGTTGACCGCGTTCGTACCCTGTGCATCGTAAACATAATAGCCGTACCCCCGTTCTTCGATCATCAGAATACAGAGTTCGCCAGTCTCTTTGGCCAACTGATCGATTTTATGCTTTCCGACTTGGTAAATATCTAGTTGGTCAATAGTGCTATGTCCCATATTGAGAAATCGCATGCTTAATCGATAGTCTGCCCCTTCTTTGACGACGAACTCGTGAGAAGCTAACGTGGTTAGGTGATAGTGCGTCGTGCTCTTCGCCATATCGAGGTGCTCCGAAATTTCAGTTTCCGAGGCCTGACCAAGTGTCATGAGCGCCTCTAGGACGGAGAGCGATCGGGCACTCGCTTTGATCCGTTTCGGCTTGTTTTTCCCTTTCATAGACTACCCTTTCTTCAGAACCCTCATTAAGGTTCACCATCATTGAATCGAGCTACAATGTATACTTCGGAGGTTCCGACCCCGTGATGATTGCCGAAGTCGCGTTTCTGGGTGTCTGGGGAAGTCAGATCGGCCGGTGGTACTCCCACGTGAAGTTTATGACCTTCGAGGAGATAGAATCGGCCCAAAATGGTCGAAAACGACATACTCGTCGGCTGATGGCCACTATAACAACGGTCTAATGTCGATTCACTCACGAAAGACAAAATTCCAAGACCAGTTGATCGCCACAAGAAATTTATTTCTCGAGAGAGAGATTATCACATATGGATACTAACGATGAGAATCAACCGCGCCTCTCGGAGAGTACATCACCTAATACGACTCTCTGTCAGAACTGCGATCAGGAGTTCGATTGGCAGCAGACGGAGTGTCCTCACTGCGGGTGGGAGAAGAACGAATGGGTCGAAAAAGGTCGTTACGGGTTAGAGAAATAGTTACTATCTCGAATGTATATATAACGAATTGAACGTCCTTCCTTCCGATCGTAACTACATTCGGCAGCGGACAGTCGACTTTGATGTCCCTGCTACGTCATCTCGAATCGCTCGAAATCCGTTCGTCACGTACAGAGACAGCCGGAGCAAACCGAGGATCGACAATTGATTAGTCGTTTGTTTTGTTACTTTGAGGAACCTAATCGATGGGAATTCCGGTAGATTTTTAGCGTGACATTTACGCCAACACATCCGTGAGTAGAACATTCGAATCCTGATGACCGCAGGTGGGTGCTCAATATAGACTACGAACCCTGCATAGAACAAGCGGGGGGTCCCGGGGGTAGTGCACTTCCGCTTACTTCCCTAAGCGGCAGTATAGGAGACACCACCACGTATTGTGTAGACCAGGGATACAGTGCTTCTATTGTACGGAAATGGCCCCTTAGAAATTCATAAACTACATAGCGCTACATCAAAATCGATCGTCGAGGTTTTGAGATTACAGTGAGTTTAGCGGGGCTGTGATGCGTGGTTTAGACGAATCGAGTCGCTAAAATCGAATTAAATTGTTCTCAGGGGCGGGAGAACGCGAGGAAGATTCTCGAAGGCAGGCGTTGCCGCGCTCGGAGTCGCTGGACCGATGGATGTCGGAGATGTGCAAATCCTTCGTCGTGGAGTACACACGGGTGGCGTCAACGACGAGGCAGCATCAGATATGATCAGTCGATGACGATGAGGTATGAACGTCGCGGCATCCCTTCGAACGGTTCAGCAGTGACGGCGATAGTTCCGCGCTCATACAATGTTTATCGGCGAGTCCGATGACGAGGAGTTGCCTGAGCAGCCGTGACTGCTCTCCAAACCGGAGTTCTCCGACGTAAGTTGTGCTACTTGCTCAAGCCGACTTCTCGGGCCTCGATCAGAGCTTCGACCGCCTCTCGAGTGGCTTCGAGCGAGGTGTATCGCGGTTCGTATCCGAGTTTTTCCCGCGCCTTCTCGATACTCGCATTTGGGCTGTAGCTGATGTGGTCCTTGGTCATCTCGACGTCCTCTTCGTCGTATTCGGGGCGATCGGCCCACTCGTCGAACGGTAGGTACGTGAGGTCGGCGTCTCGTCCGAACCACCCGGCAACGGCCTCGGCGTAGCCGCGGAGGGTAAGCGCTCGCGGCGAGACGACGTGGAAGCTTTCGCCAACGGCCGCCGACCAGTTCTCTAGCGCACGCTGGAAGCCCTGTGCTACGTCGTCGGCGTGGACGTGATGAACGGTTTCGAGACCGAAGTTGGGGAGCGCGACTTCTTCACCCTGCGCGAGTCGCGAGAACACGTCGGGGTCGAAGTTGCCCGCCGGATTGACGGGCTCCCAACCGGGGCCCACGATGTGTCCGGGGTGGAGAACGGTCGCCGGGAAGTCGTTCCGTCGCGCCTCATCAAGCAGGTACGCCTCAATTTCGGCTTTCTTTCGCCCGTACTCGCCGAGTGGCCGGCGCGTGCGAGGGGAGTCCTCAGTCGTGGGCACGACGTCGCTGGGACCGTGGACCCAAATCGTCCCACAGTGTAGTAGGTGTTGAACCTCCCCGCGTAGCGACGCGACGAGCGCTTCGGCGCTCTCCGGCCCAAAGCAGATCAGGTCGATAACGACGTCCGGGTCGGTGGCCGCAATCTCTTCGCCGAACTCGCCGCGTTCCTCGGCGGTTTCGCGGTCAAGCTCGACCATCTCGACGCGGTCCACACGCTATCGTCTTGGTAGGGATCGCGCTTGCCCCGGCTGACTGCGACGACCTCGTGGCCGGCCCGTACCAGTCGTGGCACCAGGTAGGAACCGATGTGTCCGGTAGCTCCGATGACGGTGACTCGCATAGTTAGCGCTATGACTAGTGTTCACGAAAAGGTATGGATACCGGACTAATTGGGCGGGAGATAATCCCACACGTGAGTATATGAAAATAGAAGACGATGTGTTGACGGAGGGGACAGTACTCCCAGATGAACGTGTAACGATGTTCGAACAACTATTGGATGGGAAATCTGAGTTGGGGCTCACGGAGACTATGGCCACGGTCTGTGGAGTACATATAGCAGCATTTCGTGTATACTTCACTGTTCTCGATCATCAACACAGTACGATAGCTGGAATAGCCGAGATTCTCGATCGCGATCAGGGAAGTCCCTCTGAAGAGACTCAGTCTCCCATATCAGATCTAGAGTAGATCGCCGCCACTGCTTCGGCGCAACGAATCTATCTTTGGCACAGAAAGGCGACGGTTGTTAGCATTGTATACTAACAATACCACGAAAAAGTTGGCTAGTCGTTACCACAATAGAGAGTGGGCATCTTAGAGGGGTTAGAGACGTATGATAGCTATGACAGCGCAGGGCCATAGGAGAGTCTCTTCTCACCCAAGTTGTGGAACACCCTAACGAAGAAAATGGGATCGAGAGTCCCAGTGAGGTAAGAGAGCATTCCCATCATATCTTTCTAAACCATCTAAGAGAGGTTAGACCTACGCTATATCAGATGACATTCTTCTCGGGTCTCGAAGCTAAACCAATACTAGAATATGCTGTCTCAACCATCATAACCATCTTAGAAACAGTCTGAAACTCTGTTCAGTGCGGGTGAATCGTATAATAAAAAGTGATTCAAAAAGACCTCTATGACCTCATAGACAGATATTCTCTCTAAGATAATCAACGCTGATTCAGACGAGTAAGCAATTCATCGTCGTCTATCTCCTGAGTCCTCTCCATTGCGAGTTCGATAAGAATGGGGTAGTAGTCGCGGTTTTTCTGGAGTGATTCACCGTATTCACGTTTGTATTTCGCGTTGATCTCGTCGAATCGGATATCTAGTTCGGTGTGTTGCTCTTCGGGAAGATACATCAGGACTGACGGTCGGTCCTTCACAGATGTCTTCTCGTTCTGTTTTGTCTTTTTGTTCTGTTCTGGTTCATCGGTCTTAGAAGTCATAGACGTATTATCTGTCTTCCCCGTCTTAGACAGGCTATCCGATTTTTCTGTCGTAGACAGATTGTCTTGAGTTTCTGTTTCAGATGGCTCTTCGTTCTGAGCGTACCGACTTCCAAATGGGTCGCGGTTCTGTGTCTTATCTCTCGCCATTGATTCCCTCCAACGACTCGGCAATTTGTAGATAGGCCTCTTCCATGTCACAGTCTTCCTCGTGTTCGAAAATCGAGACCCCCGCGTTCCACGCTCGCTGTAATGCAACTCGCTTTCGGATCTCCCACACTGGTGCCCTTTCCTCGAATACTTCTTCGAACCACTCCATCATCTCGGTCGCTTCGTTGTCCGTCCCAACTTCGTTCGCGACGAGCCCCACTTCATGAATCTCCGTGCCAAAAGCAGCTTCAAGGGCGTTGATTTGTTTGAACAACAATTCAAGCGCACGAATGCTCGTCGTCTTTGTCTGGGCCGGAATAAGCACGTTTTCACACGCGAGAAGGGCATTGTCGGTCAGGACGCCCAAGTTTGGTGGACAGTCGATGACGATATACTCGTACCCATCGAGGTTATCAAGCGCCATATTAAGGCGATTTTCACGGTTTGGCACTCCAGCTAACGCATCTTCGATGTTGATCATATCCTGATGACTAGGTATGACATCCATCTCAGAATGCTCGTAAACCAGTTGCGCCGTTTCGTCTATGATGTCTAAATCAGGTAAGACATCATAGAAGCTTATGACGTCTGCATCGTATTTGTCTTCTAAGCCGACCCCTTCGGTTGCATGTCCCTGGGGATCCAGATCAATTAGAAGAACGTCGTATCCTAGCTGATTGAGTGCTCCTGCGACGTTGATCGACGTTGTCGTTTTTCCAGCACCGCCTTTTTGATTACTCACAGCGATCTTAGTCGTCATACTTCTCTACTCTAGTTATGCCTTCTAAGATGGGATAAAAGTATGTCAGACAAATTCTTTGTGTCGTGAATGAACCCAGCTAACCAATAGAGCTCTAGTGCTATTCGAGAGCGTGTTGAAATGACGAATTGGATGAATCGAGTACGGACAGACACACCTTGGTCGCGGATGTAAGTGGAAGACGAATGTGTAGGTCATTCAAATCGATTGGAGGAGACACACCACCCTCGCGGATGTAACTCACAATGGTCTCCATCTATTTGACGAAGTGATATTAGGTACACATATTATATCCCAAAGTTATTTGTGTAGTAGCAGCGTATAGCTCATTAAGTTAATTTCAGCTTTTAATAAGAGTAGTCGATTTTTTCGACTACTCTTCACCCTTTTCTTCTCTCGATCTCGGTGAGTATCGACAGTCTCTCGCCCTTTCATTGAATCAGTTACATCCGCGACAGAGGTGTGTGCGCATCAACTTGTATTCCACACCGGGATAATTCATCACCAATCGACTTGAGTCTTCTATCGCTGATATATCGTGAGTTTACATCCGCGACGTAGGTGTCCGACATCAAAATCAGCAATCATTTCTTGGTACTACATCCGCGACACTACTTGTTATCCCACAGATTCTCAAATACCTACTTTGGCGGCTAGAAGTTGCGATTTTTGCTGACTTACATCCGCGACTCCCCCGCCCTTTATTACGATTGAAGAATATGTAGTAGTCAATCGCATGGTATCCGATGAGTCAGATGATCGTGATCCACTCTTCCGATACGATGATCCCATTTTCGCTCGGGAAGAACTTTTGAAAATCAAGCATATACCTGGATCGGACCGGATCGTCGGCCGAGATAAGCATATGAAGCAGGTTGCAGAGGCACTTAACCCTGCAATTTTTGGCCGTGAACCGACTCATCTCCTCATCTTCGGTGAAACCGGCACGGGAAAAAGTTTGATCTCGCGAAGTGTGACCGAACGCGTTATCAACGAAGCTCAGCGAGACGATATCACGGTGAAAGCTGCCTACGTGGATTGCGGTGAGCAAAACACCGAAGCTGGTGTCGTCAAAACCATTGGGCGCGAACTTAACGAGCCAACACAAAGCAATATCACGATTCCTGAACGAGGACTTGCAACTGGAGATTACTATCGTCGTCTTTGGGATGTTCTCGACAGATGTTGTGACGTCGCGATTCTCATTCTTGATGAAATCGACCTTCTCGAGGATGATGAGGTCCTTCGAAAACTATCGCGAGCAGGTGAAAATCAACAGATATCTGATTCCAATATCGGTATTGTCGGCATCTCTAACAAGATCAACTTTGCAGATGAGCTCGGTGAGCGCGTTAAATCCAGTTTTGCACGCGACGAACTAGTTTTTCCTGCATACGATGCAACTCAACTCGTCGATATCCTCGAGAATCGTCGTGATGCCTTCCGTGAGGACGTCCTCGAAGGTGACGTCATTCCCCTGACCGCAGCACTCGCAGCTCAGGAACATGGGGACGCCCGCAAAGCAATCGATATTCTTCGAAATGCTGGCCGGATCGCTACTCAATCGGATACTGTGCCCGTAACTGACGAGCACGTTCGCCAAGCGAAGAAAAAGACCGAAGCCGACCGATTTGCCGAGTTGATCGCTGGCGCTCCAACGCAAGCAAAGACGATTCTGTTGGCACTTACTACCCTTACCGAATCCGAACAAGCAGACGAATTCTCTACGAAGGAGATTTATCGACGATATCAACAGATTGCGCGTGGTACCGGTCTTGATATGCTCTCTGAACGCCGTACACAAGAAATTCTGAAAGAGCATGATTTCCTGAATGTGATTCAATCAGAACGTCGGGGACGTGGGCGTGGTCAAGGGGTTCACGCAAAGCACCGTCTCCTCGAAGAACCCGATATAGTCAAATCTGTACTCGAACAAGATTCCCGCATTAGCGATTTTCTCTCGTCGATTGATTGATACTGATCAGCCTGCACCTCGCCTTGAGCGCTAACGTACTTCTAGTGAGTTTTCGAAGCTATGGACGAATTGCTGGCCAAAAATCGTTGGCTGAAACGTATCTGAAAGCACTAGTCCCGGAGAAAAGTCAGCGTTCCACGAGGCTAACAATCTGTTGGCGCATTTGAGCGTCAATCGGGATACGAGAACACTGATCATCAAGTCCGATCGACTGAAGCAGAAGACTTGCTTCATCCAGCAGGGAAAGTTCCAGGTATGTTCCTTCACGGTATCCATCACTCGTCCGAGTCATATCGATGATTTTCAGCGTTTCATACTCACGGAGTTGATCGGTGATACGCTTTTGACCAAGGACATTCGTGCCAATCGATTTCGCGAATACACGGTAGATTTGGTACATCTGGGTCGCCTTGAAATGAGATTGGTTTGTGAATTCATCCATGGCAGCAAGCGCGGCAATCGCGATCTTTGCCTGGGTTGGACAGCCCCGGATCAAATCCTGCACACGTGTAACTTCAGCGTCGTCGTTCGCAGCTCGGACGTGTTCTTCACGAACCTGATCGCTATCGGCATCACGAGCGACTTCGCCAGCAAGTCGAAAGAGATCAAGAGCACGTCGTGCATCCCCGTGTTCCTGTGCAGAAAATGCAGAACACAACGGGACAACGTCCTCCGAAAGGACGCCTTTGTGATAGGCATCGCGACGTCGGTATAGAATATCTCCGAGTTGGTTTGCGTCGTACGCTGGGAATACAATCTCATCGGGAGCAAACGAACTCTCCACGCGGGTGTCCAATCGGTCGCCGTATTTGAGATCGTTGCTGATGCCGACGACGGTGATACTGGCGTCAACGTCGTTTTCCTCACCAGCTCGGGAAAGCTGCATGAGTAGTTTGCTGTCGTCCGCTTCTTCAGGTGGGATGTTTCGAGCGTCATCTGACGGTGCGAGCCGATCGATTTCGTCGAGGACGACGATGATCGCATCGTAGAGTTTGTCGATGACCATCCACAAGCGGTCGTAGTACGCTCCCGTCGCAATCCCCGAGTGTGGAATTGTAATTCCTGTTTTCTGCGGGTCGTTCAGGCTTTTCGAGAGATGAATAACGGTCTGAACTTCCGAACGACGCTGTGCACAGTCGATAATAGCCCGGCCGATCCGGGTATCGTTCGCTTCACCACGCTCTTCGACTTCCCGACTTACGTATCGAGTGACAAGTGTCTTTCCAGAACCAGACTTGCCGAGAAGGAGCGTTCCTTTTCCGGATCCGCCAGTGATCGTCGGTTTGAGTCGCCGAGCGACGGTTTCAATCTGGTCGTTTCGACCAACGATTTTGTCATGCTCGGGAATGTGGTCGATACGAAGCAAATCTTCGTTGGCGAAGATCGGATCATCCTCGTCAAGCACGGAAAGAGGATCATCACGAGCCTTAGAGCGAGAATGGGCAACAGCCCCATGCTCGGCTGCATACTCACCGAGTGTTTTCACCTGTGCTGTGCCTGAATCCATACACCGGATTTCAAATGAATTCACCTTAGTTCTTTCCCCAGGCACCTCAGTTGCATCGATTCGTGTCGAAAGCTGGTTGCTGTTGTTGGAGTTTTACGAGTTGAACAGAACTGTCGGACGAACGGATGACACCGGATTTCAAATGAATTTCTTATAAAAGAGGGAGTGGTAAAGCAGTTGGCTACCCCCTTTCCCACACCTGATTTCAAATGAATTCTCGGTAGGGCATAGCAAGCCAGGCGAGACTCGGCACCCCCACACCGGATTTCAAATGAATTCAGGGAAGATCTGGGCAGGGACGGAACAAGGGGGAGAAAGAGAAACACATTTGAACTCCCGTTAAACAGGTAAGAGAAGCGTCGTCTCGGGGAAATCAATTGAAATCCGGTGTCGTTTGATGGGATACGACTGAGAAGATGAGCGCGTCTGCTCAAAAGGGCGGTTCAACACTCGATATATAAATGAGATAGTCGTAGAAGTTGGGTCTTCTTCAGAGTGGTTGCTTCATTAGAAATCCGATTATTTGCACTGAGCTACTACTACTATATTACCGTTATAGTAATATATATAATAACGCGATTTGAGAATACTGGTCTCCAAATGAAATCTATTTCCGGTGATAAATCTATTTCCGGTGATTCATGCGGAAGAACCACTGTAGTGCTTGTTTCTTTCTCCTGAGTTTTCTCGTCAGTCCGTACTCTCAGAACGCCCACTTTCCCTTGGAACGGAATTCATTTGAAATCCGGTGTGGGGGTGTTCTCCTGAGGCCGACTATTGGTGTCCACTCGAGTGGACAGTTACATTCGTCTCTCTGTTAGTATATTATACTAACAAAGAACGGGCCAACTTACATCTGTTCTTTCCGAATCGTCACCATATCCGCTGCAATCACGAGCATATTCGGTAAAGGTGTGCAGGATGCTCGATCACCGACGTGAAACCTAGCATCGGCAGCACCTGGCAGTTGGACTTGATAGCCATTCCCTGCGATTTGCAACGAAGCGTTTGCAACTCGGTGGATCGAGACGGTGTCAAGCGCGGTCGTCGTCGGTATCTTAGACGAGTCCAGCGGCTCGGGCAGGCTTTGTGACCTGGAGAACGAGGCCATCGCCGGACCGTTTGATTTTGTTGGGTATCGATGGTTAGTATTCTATACTAACTCAAGACTATTTGCCTTGGCGGTTGTGTTCTCGACTCTGCGTTGTTGGTGAGAAGCGTCGAGGTCGCGAATCCTCCCGTGTCTTCAGTTCCACTTCCGCTCTGGTTGGCTGAAGTCTTTACCTATCGGGTACTAATCGTTAATTGCAGTCAGTGTACCCAAGCAGGCGATGTGGGTTCTCGTACTCATCCCAACCCAAGTTCCCGTGTTGTCTGCTTTTCGCCTTGTCACGATGAGCTAGGTAGTGTCACGAGGAGACTCTGTCCGAGGGTTTACCTATCCCGTGCTCGAATTTGCATACCAATGGTCTCGAATGGGACGTCGCCACTCTCCCCACTTGCCCAAGAAGCGCTTGATGCGCTCACGAATGCACTTCCGGATGAAGGAGAGCTCACGTATGAGCAAGCATATGCGATTTTGAAGGAAGAAGAAAGTCTTGGGCGGCCCGCTGCCGAGGATATCGTCGAACGGCTCTACATGAAAGGCTATCTCTACGAAGTCGAGGGGAAACTCCGGCTCACTGATTCGTAGTCCCTATCACAGTACTTGCCACCGCGCGATCGAAATGACCCGAGAGTGAGTGCTACGATTGATGAACAAGCTCTATTCGTTCAAGTTTTCCTCCGCACTCGGGACAGACGATGTGTGATGTCACTGCAGATGCTGTTTCACCACAGATAGTGCATTCATAGAGTGGTTCTTCTGGTTTCGGCGAGCGGTACCGCTTGATTATCGTGTCGAAAATGGACATTCTCCTTCCCCACAACCAAGACTTCGAGAACCTATCTATAATAATTATTGGCCATGTTAATGGCTAGCGGGGAAAATCGATTCTAATCAGCGCAAGACTGTTCTGTCACTCACTACTCTTCATCGCGGTGAGTCTTGTTCTGATATCGTCGATCTGTCCACCAAAGCTCTCAATGAATGATTCCGTCTCATCAGTTGTGATTGCACCCTGCTGCGTGGGCTCGATCAGGTTCTCTTCTTCGAGTATTCGAAGCGAATAGCGTATCTCGTGATGGTCATAGCCTGATTCATTCGCCATTTTCACTATCCCGATCGGTTCGTTGCTAACAACCATCTGAAGAACCTCCAGATGCCGGTCAAGCATATCTACTTCTTCTGCGACACCATCAATCATCGTATCTGGTCGCATGGAGCACGACGAGATAACTGTTCTCACATGTCCGTGTTTCACTTGCAAATCCTGTCATAGCGATTTAAATTGAGATTTCCCCGTTATTGTCGGGGGGCAACCGCTTCATAGATTAGGATGGTATTGTTACTGCAAACGGTGACAAGATAGTCTTCAACCGTGAATCGCACCTCAACATCGGCCTTTCTCGACGCACTTGCTTCGATGTATGTCTTTGAGCGCACCTGGGGTTACGTACTTGTACGGAGAGACCGTGGTTTGGCTGTCTGTCGTCTCCTCCGACGGGTCTAGTTGTTGCCGCTCGTCAAGGACGTTGACCGGGCACAAGCAGTTGGTATATTCCAAACAACGCTATATGCAGGTGGGCCAAACAGTGGACGTATGCGTGAGTTCGTCTTCACGGTCGAATACGAGAAGGGTGCCGACGAGGTGATGGATCTGTTCATCGACAATCCGAAGCTCAAAGCGAAGACAATGGCGGTCCACGCGACGACGGAGTCGATGTGGCGGCTCGACCGCATCACCGGTCCGTCCGAAGTACTGGAGCAGTTCGACTCGGTGATTGGTCGCGTGTCCGTCTGTAACGAGGTCATCGGGATGTGTGGTGCGCCTGTGTTCGAGTGGAACTACGAAATTCTCTCCAGTTCGGCGGAGAGCCGCATTGTCTACTCTTGTCGCAAAGAAGGTGAGGGCGTTCAATCGATTCCGTACGTCGCTGCGAAACATATCGGGGAGGGGGTGTTGATGCAGGCGGTCCGTCGGGGGTCGCAGTACCAGTGGCGGTTACTTATCGACGACGACGACACCGTCCGAGCAATCTACGAAGAGGTGGACGACGGCTTGGACGAGGGACTCACGCTCAGTGTCCAACGGCTCAGCGAACCAAAGTGCTGGTTTGACGACAGGGAGGCTGATCTCGACGGACTGTCTCCGGAACAACAGGCAGCGCTGGAAGCCGCCGTCGAATACGGTTACTACGAGTCACCACGTCGAAACACCGTTCAGGATATCTCCAAGAAAATCGGTATTCCGAACTCGACGCTTCAGTATCGGATCACTCGCGCGGAGGCATGGTTGGCTCAGCAGTTCGTCACCGAGACGCTCGGAACCGAGGTTGACCAGCGAGTTGACCCGGTCGACCTTGAACTTAGTGCGTAGCGTCGGAACAGAATCAGCAAATAACGAACTGACCGAGACTATTCATCCACTGAAACAAGGCTGCAATTGTAACGGCGACAGGAAGGGGTATCGAAGAGGCGTACACCCGGAAACTAAATAACGAGGATACACGCAAGTTCTCTTCTCGAATCTCTACCGAGACAGTGGTACTACTACTTGATTAGTCGGCGGTAACGGCAGCCGACGACTTCGAGGCAGACTGTTGGCGGTCAAGTAGCCAACTGACGATGGTCAGCGCGAGACCACCGACTACGAATAATGCCCCGATCCACGGCGTATCGATGAGTCCGAGACCGTTGTTGAACCCGGTGACCCAACCACCGACGTACGCGCCGACGGCGATACCAACGTTGAACGCGCCGATGTTGAGCCCGGAGACGACGTTTACCGCTTCGGGGGCGAGCCGTTCGGCTTTATTGACGATATACGTCTGGAGCGGCGGGACGTTCGCGAAGCCGACGACCCCAAGGAAGAACACCGTGACGATGCTCCACGTCGGGTCACTAGCGGTGAACGTGAACGCTGCGAGGACGACTGCTTGCACGGCGAACAGTCCGACGAGTGTCTGCACCGCGCCGAAGCGGTCAGAGAGACGGCCGCCACTGAGGTTGCCGACGAAAACGCCAGCGCCATAGAGGACAAGCAAGGCACTCACGGTGGTGGGTTCGAACCCCGAGATTTCACGGAGTATCGGTTCGAGGTAGGTGAACGCGACGAACGTGCCACCGTAGCCAATGGCGGTCATCGCGAGCACGAGCAGGATTTGGCCTTCGGTGAGTGCCGAAATTTGATCGACAAACGAGCCCTGCTCCTTATGTTCGAGATCGCGCGGGACGAGTATCCAGCTGGAAACGAAGCCGACTACGCCGAGGAGGACGATAGCCCAGAAGGTCGTTTGCCACCCGAAATTCTGACCAATGTAGGTCCCGAACGGAACTCCCGTCGCAGTGGCAACGGTGAGACCGGCGAACATGATCGCGATGGCGCTGGATTCGCGTTCCTCCCTAACGATATCGACAGCGATGGTTGACCCAATGGCGAAGAACACACCGTGGGCGAAGCCCGTGAGGATGCGAGCAAGTACGAGCAGTTCGTAAGTTGGGGCGAACGCCGCGACGACGTTCCCTGCCACGAACAACCCCATCAAGCTCAGCAGCAGCGTCCGCCGACCGATTCGGCTCGTTAAGCCAGTAATGACTGGTGCACCGAACGCGACAGCGAGCGCGTATAGACTCACGAGAAGGCCCGCCGTCGCAACGCTGACACCGAGGTCGGTGCCGATGGGCGTCAGGAGGCCAACGATGATGAATTCGTTCGTCCCGATGGCAAAGGCACTAATCGTCAGCGCGAGCAGTGCTGCCGGATATGGGAAGAAGCGCGATATGTTCTCACTCTTCGGTGATCCATCACCGGACGAGTCGTCGTGTGTTAGTTCAGATTGGTTCGACTGCACAGTTCGTCCGAGGAACGGAACCCGATTTAGCCCTCGTTCGGAATATTCCAATCGACGGTTGGGGACTGTAAACCACTAATATAGATACTTGCTGTATACAACCGTTCTCTTTGTTCTGTGTCGGCTGGTAGTCGTCAGCTTTTCCATTGCTAAGATTGGGGGAGGTTTCACTTCGATTGTCCAGAAACACTGTGGAAGTCCACCCATAGACGCGTTAAACGGCTAATTCGGCATTTGGACTAGCATACAGGCGTCTTGTTCATTCTGTATTGGTCCTCCTTTTCGAGAACCAAGCAGTACTGTGGTTAGTATATCATGCTAACTATGTCCCGTTCGATGCCTTGTCTGTTTTGAGCCAGTGTTTCGGAAATCCGAATCGGAAACCGATAGAACCTGTCGAGTCCTTCTTGGGCTGTTCGGGATTTTTCGACGGTGCATGCTGCACTTCGTGATCATCTTGCCGTTGTGTAGGTTGCTGTCGTTGATGAACTCGTGAACTATCCGGCACGACCCCGAGCAAAGTACCCAGCCCGAATTTCATGAACGAGATGTCGATTCTTGGTCGTAAGATATGGCTCCCGAATACGCAGCGACGGCGGTTGAGTAAGTCGATTTTCGGTCCATGGGACGATGACGTCTGCCAATCGATCGTGGGCTGTTCGATATCCAATTGGTGCCGGTTGGTCGCCACGCTGGCCAGTGTAGGAGCCGAACTCTGAATGATTCATCCCCTGAATTTCGACCACCGTTGCATTTGCCGGGAGATTTCTGCGGCGGGCAGCGTACTTCTTCCGGTTGAGCACCGTGTCAGCGCTCCCGGTGACGCTCAATGTGGGCACGTTCGGCGTGACGTCTGCCTCACAGTAAGAGGCGAAGAGGACGAGTCCCTCGACCCGACTGCGATGCTTGCTTGCGTAGCGACACGCCATCACCCCGCCGAGTGAGTGGCCACCAACGAACCAGCGGTCGATATTCGGGTGGCCGGCGACAACGCCATTGGCCGCGCTGGGATCGAACACTGCGAAACCCAATGGCATTCGTGGAACGTATACCGCGATGCCGGCCTGCGAAACGAGCGGTGCGAGCGAAGCGAGATACGCGTCTGGAGAGACATGGGCACCGGGATAAAATACGAATCCAGCTTTCGGTTCGACATCGGTTGGCACGAGTGCATACGTCCCGTCATGATAGCTGAGAGAAACGTTCTCATCGGCACGTACTGTCGCGAGTGACGCGTCACTTCCGGAAAGTGGATTTGTCACGTACCACCCGAGTCCGATCCCAGCGACGATGAGTAGAATGAGACCCCACACTGCGACTCGTTCAGCGTTCGACCGAGCGAGTTCGACAACTGCCGACCACGAGACATCCATGGGCCGTATACCGTGACTCAGCTGAAAAGTCCGCCGTTGAGGCAACCGTTCTTGGACAACGGATGCACAGCACGAGTCATAATCGTGCAGGGACGATCCAGGGGACGAGTGATCCGGTTAAGAGTGTGTGTCTACAATCGGTCGCTCAAGAGTTACTATATAATACTAACCTACATCGCCCACCGATTGAAAGTCGTGAGTCCTAAAAGTGGGAGTGGCCGTATCGCTACTCACCCGACGAGTAGTCGACGGTGACAAATTTCACGCCGTAAATATCATCCCAGTCAGTGTCTCTGTCCATCAACAGGATCATGAACGTCACTTTACCGTCTTCGACACCTGACTGCTTGAGGGCTGCAGGGTTGATAGAGAGGGTGTACTCGCCGTTCGTATCCTGGCTGACGTCCGACCGTTCAATAAGCGTACCGTCAGTTCGGGTGAACTTCGATCCGTTATCGAGCGACCCATCGGCGTAGACGAGGAAGAAAGGCTCACCGTCTACAGTTCCGTGTTCTGCGGGGTCGATCCGCTCCATCTTCGTGTCGGCAGTCACCTTTAGATCAAAATCCGAGTAGCCACCAGTACCAGCCTTTTGCTCGTTTGTGACTGTGACACTCTTGATGCGGTGACGATCCTCCTCCGTGTCCATCTTGTTTTGGAGCGGCGTATTCGGTTGCTTTGGTTCGTCCCAAGACTCTGTTTTGGTCGTGGTCGTCGTCTGCGTTGTCGTCATCTGTGTTGTAGTGGTTACTGTCGTGGTCGGTGTCGTTTGTGATGACGTAGTATCAGCTGTCGAACTCGCTTCGCTAGTCGTTGACGTGGTCCTCGTCGAGGACTGTGCGGACGTTTGTGGTTGCTGTGTTGTGGTCGTTGGTTGTGCTGCTGTTGTGGTGATCGATGTCGTGGTAGATGGTGTTGCTGACTGACCTGTCGTGGTGGGTTCCGTGGTCGATGACGATGGTTCCGAGCTTGCTGTTGGTTCACTCGTTTGTGTCGTGGGTGGTGCTGTCGTCGATGCGGCTGTGGTCGAATCGTGCGTTGTCGTGGCCTCGCTCGTTGTTTGTGTGGTGTCTCCGGTAAGTGACGCACATCCCGAAACCATCAAACAAACGACTAACAGAATTGTTACAGATGTCTTTTTCATGGATTTCTACGTTCTAGAACAAACGATTTTCTTACGAATCGCTTAAATCTATGTCATTTACGGCTGATGTCCCTGTTCAATGAGAACACACCGAATGATCAGATCACAGGGAGATTCGATGATAGTCGTGGAGAAATCGAGGTGCCTGTTGTCAGGGAGGCGAACATCGGAGCTCGAACAGTGATGGAGACAGTCGCTTCGGTTTGCTTTGTAAATCCCCTCAAAGGACGGGTTGAGTCGCGTACTCCCGTTTTTCAGTAGTCGTTGGTTAGTATTGAATACTAACGTAGGCGAGTTTTATTTCTTAACAGGTCTCCCCCTTTCGAGTGTCTATCGTCCCATTCATGGGTGTTTCAAGCTCCCTCCGGCATACACCGAGTAAACAGGACTGTTATTTCGGCTAATCTCATTCCAAAACTGTTTTATATTGACTGAACATACATTCAGTCCGTGTTCATTGAACGTTCATTCAGTCTCGTGGGGTACCCCCTATGAGTGAGACTGTAAGTGATAGCAAGGACGGTTTCCTCGGTGATCTCGGACGCGAGCGCGCCGTCATCCTCGGCGGTCTCATGCTCGGAATGCTCCTCGGTAGTATCGATCAGTCAATCGTTTCTACCGCCTTACCGACCATCGTTGGCGACCTTGGAGGCTCCGGGAGTCTCTCGTGGATTGTAACCGCCTACCTTATCACGACTGCGGTGACGACGCCGCTCTACGGGAAGCTCTCTGACCTCTACGGTCGAAGCATCATCTATGAGTTCTCGATTGCCGTATTCCTCATTGGAAGCGCGCTTTCCGGGCTCGCGGGCGACATTCCTGTCCTCGATCAGCACGTCAGCGGGATGGCGCAACTCGCCATTTTCCGCGCGATTCAAGGTATCGGTGCAGGCGGACTCATCGCTATGGCGACGACCATCCTCGGTGACATTTTCAGCCCGCGTGAACGCGGTCAGTACATGAGCTACATGATGCTTATCTTCGGAGCATCGACCATCGGCGGTCCACTCCTCGGTGGCTGGCTCACCGATAACGCCACCTGGCGCTGGATCTTTTATATCAACATCCCGATTGGGCTCGCCGCGATCACCATCATCCACACACAGCTTGATCTCCCCGTACCTGGGGAGAACCACGACATTGACTACCTTGGTGCAGTTCTCCTCACTATCGCTGTTGGCTCCCTCATGCTGGTCACCTCGTGGGGGGGGTCGAAGTATGCCTGGGATTCCAACCAGATTTACGGGCTCGCCGCTGTTGCCATTCTTGGAACCGTACTCTTCGTTGTACAGGAGCTACGCGCGAACGAGCCCATCTTCCCCGTAAACCTTCTTACGCGGCGGACTGTTGCGGGCGTCGATATCCTGAGTTTCTGTGTTGGGGTCGGGATGCTCGGCGGTACCACTTACCTCCCCGTCTTCCTCCAGGTCGTTCTCGGGCAGTCTGCAACGAACTCCGGACTGTTGTTGCTTCCGCTTGTCGGTGGACTCATGATCACGAGTGCTCTGACCGGCCAGCTCATGACTCGTCTCGGGTATTACAAGCCCTTCACGGCCTTCGGCGCCGCGCTGGCCGCGTGCGGATACTACCTCCTCTCGACGATGGGTCCGAGCACCACCCAACTCTGGTCGAGCACTTTCATGTTCGTCACCGGACTCGGCCTCGGCTTCGTCATGCCGACGCTCACCGTCGCCGTTCAGAACGTCGTTGACCACAAGAACCTCGGCGTCGCCACGACGTCTGTGACCTTCAGCCGGAGTCTCGGGAGTGCTATCGGCGTCTCCGTCTTCGGCGCAATCCTCACGAACCAGCTCTCGGATCGTATCACTGACGCGGTTAAATCTGGCAGTCTCAGTCCACAGTCTGCGCAGGCCCTTTCTGGCGCGGGCTCGAACCTCAGCCCAGAAGCCCTGAAGCAACTACCGGACGCTGCCATCCCTGTCGTGAAGATGGCTGTGGCGAACAGCATCGACCAGCTTTTCCTCACTGGCTCAGTGATCATCGGATTCGCATTCCTCGTCGCACTCGTCCTCCCTAGCATTGACCTCAGCGAAGAGGCGAACGTTGAGATGGGCGGAGAGATGGGTACCGAGGTGCCCGAGAGTGCGGGCACTAGTACCGACGGCGGAAACGACGTTGCCGACATGAACGACGGAAGTGAAATTGCCAAGATGAACGGCGGAAGCGACATAGACGACATGAATGACAGAAGTGAAAGTGTCGAGATAGACGACGAAAGTAAAACCACCGACATGAACGACAGGAGTGACGTTGCGAGTACCAATGGTGGCATGGACGCTACCAGCGCCCACAGTAGCAGCGACATCGCCAGTACTGACGACAAATCTGACGTCACCAACGACGCCACCTCCCTCTCTGACGATGAGAAGGTAGTCGATAAGAACCTCGATGGAGCGGATACCGAGAATGTCGCGCGTGACATCGACGCGGTCCGGACGGTCACACCGCCGGTCCTCCAGCCAGAACAGACAGCGAGCGTTCGGCTCGACATCCCCAACGCGACCGGACGCTTCCTCGTCCGAGAGACGGCAATGGCCAGTACGCCCCTCGTCGTCGAAACTAACCCCAGACCCATTCGCACTGCTCTTACCGACGGCACGCTCTACACTGTGTGGGAGTTAGATGAACCGACTGACGTCTCACTTACCTACGAGACGACGGTACCCGACACACTCGGAGACGGTGACAGCGTCCACTTCGACGGCACGCTCGTCACTGCTGCAGACTCGATGACAATAAACGGATCTGAGACGATCCCTGTCGTCGATGATCTCTTCGAGCGTCTCGTCGTTCAGGACGAAGCCACAAATCAGGACGTGACACTCGCTGCCGACCTTCTCGAACGCGATGACCTGACAGCCAACCAGTTCGAACACATCGTCGACAAATGGCTCAAGGACCAATGATATCAGAGACATTGTGGCAAGAAGAGGAGTAATGATGTCCGGGAAACACACCGACGCGGATGATGACTCCCCGTTTCCGGAGGACCCCTCAGACACTCGAACGGCGATCATGAAAGCGACGTTTAAGGCACTCTGCAAGCACGGATACGCCGATCTCACGATCAAACGGATTAGTGAGGAGTTCCCAATGTCGAAGTCGCTGCTCTACCACCACTACGACGGGAAGGACGAACTCCTCCTCGAATTTCTCGGCTATCTGCTTGAACGGTCCGAAGAACAGGATTTTCCCGTGACAACCGAGGACGACCCGGAGGCACGTCTCTACTCGTTCATCGAGCATACCACTACTATGTCCGAAAAGGCGCAGAAATCGAGCTTCAGGAACGCCCTCGTCGAAATGCGGGCGCAGGCTGCCCACGATGAGAACTACCGCACACACTTTACGCGCACACGCGTTCATTTAGTAGAACACCTCACTGAGATTCTCGTTGAAGGTATCGAAGTGGGTGTTTTCCGTGAGGACATCACCCCCGACTCGGTCGCCGAATTCTTGGTAACCGTTGCGCACGGTTCGAAGTTCGACCAAGCGACAACGGACGACCCAATACTGGAGATGACGCATGCTGAAGTCGAACGCTACATAGAGTCCTGTCTCCTTCGAACTCCATAGCTCGATTTCCTACCCTGTCGTCGGACTTACCCAAGTGTGGCTAGTATACCTACGTTGATTTCATCTCTATCGACTGACTCGCAGTCACTGACACTGCCGTCTGACTCACTTCTCACTTCACTGACGGCGACTATCTTGATTCCAATCGTGAGAAATATCCTCGAACCGCTTGTCAGGTATGAAGATCCCCGATGAATCGGAAAGCGTTCACGAAGGTGACCGCATCGCCGTACCCGTGCAATGCAAGTACGATTTCGGTACCTTCCCCTGGAGCAATGTCGGTCGTGTAAACGTATGCCTGTGTAGCTGCTCCTGTGCTGAGATGTTGTGCTGTGAGTGCGGCAAGCGCAGCATCTGCTCGTTCGACTTCATCAGCGGGTCGGTCATCGGCATTCGCGATGTATCGCTAGGGAGGCACTATTCGCGCTGCCTGGCCTCGAAATATGCGTCTGAGATGCGGTCACGTTGGTTGTCGGTGAGTGTGCAGGTAACGGCCTGTAAGTTTTCTTCGATCTGCTCACGAGTTCGTGCACCAAGGATAGGGGTAGTGACTCTGTTGTGATCTGCAAGCCAACGAAGTGCCACGACGGCAGGATCAGTATCACACTCCTCGGCTACTGCTTTCACGGTGTCAAGTACGGCCCATTGACGCTTCTCGAACCCATCCCACTCGGAGATTGCACCGCGTGATCCTTCCGGTGCGTCCTGATCGCGTTCATATTTTCCGGTGAGGAACCCTCCTTCGAGGGGAGAGTATGGAACCACTGCGAGGGTTTGGTCGACCGTTACATCAAGATAGCTTTGGACGTCCTCTCGATACGCTGCGTTGAACTTCGGTTGAGCCACCTCGAAGCGCTCAAGCCCTTCAACGTCGCTCGTCCAGAGGGCTTTCGTGAGTTTCCACGCCGCCGCAGTCGAGATACCGAGATAGTTGACTTTCCCTTCGTGTACGAAGTCATCCAGTGTCGAGAGGGTTTCCGCAATAGGCGTGTCGTCGTCCCAGCGATGGATGTAGTAGATATCGAGATACGACGTATCGAGTCGGTCGAGCGTCCCCTCAAGTTCAGTTCGGAGTGCGGGTCGGGAGAGATTCTCGTTCAGTGGGCTGATCCGGTTCCAGTATGCTTTCGATGCGATGACGAACTCTTCGCGGTCTCGTTCGTTGAGCCATTCACCAATGATCTCCTCACTTCGCCCATCTGCATACGTATTCGCCGTATCGATGAAATTCCCACCAGCATCGGCGAATGCATCCAGAATCGCATGTGATTCCTCGGGTGTCGCAGCGAGATGATCGCCCATCTCCCGGCCGAACATTGCGGTTCCCAAGCAAAACTCAGACACACGGAGCCCTGTGGATCCCAATCGGACGCTATCCATCTCCATAGTATATTCATATGCTCTGCGTGTAAAATATTCACGGGCACTTGGAGAACTTCTGCACAATCGATCGAGACTCTGATGGCCACCAGCGCCCATCACGTCGTCGATCGTGTTCGGATCGGAGATAGACTCAATAAACACTACTCGTTCGGAACATCAGAACTACCCTGTACAAGCAGTACTTTTCGATCAATCTATCGAACCCGCTTCTGGCTGCCAATAGTTTGATGCCACTCTCTGGGCTAGCAGGCAGTATGCCACGACAATTCAGTTGTGTGGTCGAGGGATGTGACTTCACCGCGGAAGGAGTCACTGAAGAAGAGGTGCTTGAGCAAGTCCAAGAACATGCGAATGCTGAACATCCGGACGTCGACGTGGAAGAAAGCATGGTTCGAGAAAACATAGAGTAGTCATAGAACCGCCGTCCGCTAAACAATACCTCTTGTACTGCTTCGGGCCAAAATTCCGACCCTGGAGATCTACTCCGTGAGCATGATGACGGCACTCACGATTGGGCTGGAATTCGAGATGATGCGGGTTAAATGCCAAGCGGGTAGCCGATGGTGAACTGATTTCACCGTTTAGGGTCCTGTCGAGTCGTGCCTCTGACTTCACTTAGACAGGCGTGGTGGCCGAGTTTCCCCGAGCCAACTCAACCAACGAGCGTATCGGAAAAAGAAATTCTGACCAATTTCTCAAAACCAAATCACAACGGCAATTCACTACGACACCAATCGATTCGCTCATCCCCCATCTCCGACAGCATAGGTAACTAACAATGTAGTTACGTTCTGTTTGTTCTTTCTCTACCGTCAGGCACCCAATAACAATACTCGAAGCGCCCGATAGAAAAATTGCGAGCGTCGCACTACACCAGTCAGGTTGTCGTGTCCTGCGACGCTTGGTATCGTCAACGAAAAAACACCACGCCTGATGCCCAACGTCCGCTGTGTGGTTGTGCTGGCACGACCACACATTGTTTCACGAGAACGGGTTGCTTGTTGGTAGAAGCACCATCGACGCCACGTCGATGGCGGCCACTTTGTGGCCCCGGTGGTTCGATTCCACCCCCGTTCGTCGCACACGAACCCTCGCTTCAGATTTTTCCCCCTGGTACATCGAATGACGTTCACGGACCGCACTGTTCAGCGAACATTCATGGAACGTACGGATGCAACGACCGAGAAGCAGAAATTCAGAGATTGGTTTCCTGCCTGTCCACGCATCTGCCGAAAATCGCCGGAATATTGGTTGATGTATTGGAACTTATCGACGAAAATCTCCTCGTCAACCATTTACACGTCACCACTCGCAAGACGGTTGCTGAATTCCTGACGTTCCCGCTTTCGATCCTTTGCGATAGGGTCAATCACTTCCTGGTGATGACGTGGTTGATCAGACCCAATGCCACGTCGTTTAGGGTGAGGTAACCGCCGTGAATCAGGGAAGAAGCTCGGCGACCTGTACCACCATCAACGCCATAAAGAGGAGCGCACTGATGATCAACATCGAATTGGAGAGCCAATGGTTTCGTTCACCGGACTTGGTCTTGTCCGAGTTGAGGAGCAACAAGAGAACGATAGCAAGGAACGGCATGAATATCGCGCCTAGAGCGCCGTACAGGACGATGAGGAAGACCGGCTTCCCGTAGAAATACAGCACCATCGGCGGGAACGTCAGCCACAGCACGTAGAATTTGTACCACTTAGTCTGACGAAGCGACACCTCATTCACCGCGTTCGCCGAGTCAGTCGTTACTGTCTCGACGAAGTCAGCAAACAAGTATGAAACGCCGTGCCAAACCCCGAGGAGCGAGGTAAACGAGGCGGCCCAGAAGCCGACCAAAAACCCAGTCCGAGCCAGCGGATTCAACTCATTACCGAGATTGGTCGCAAGGACGATCAGTCCGTCCTTGCCCGAGACAGACGCACCCGTTCCGTACAGGAGTGCTGCGCTCATCATGATCAATGCGATCGAAAAGATACCCGTGATGGCGTATGCCGATGAAGCGTCGAGTCGCATCGTGCGGATGTGATTGGCGGAGTCCCAGTCTTTTTCCGCGAGCCAGTAGCCATACGATGCCATCGTGATCGTTCCACCAGCACCGCCGATCAGCCCCAGTGCATAGACAACCGACCCTTTGGGAAGCGCGGGGATCCCAGTCGCGAGGATTTCGTCAAGTTGCGGAATCACGAGAATCGCGGAGCCGATAACGCTCACGAACATGAGCGCGACCAAGGCGGTAATCAGGTTCTCGAACGTTTCGTACTGATTGAACAACACCAGTATACAACCGAGAATCGGATGGGCGACAATGTATACCCAGAACGGAATTCCCGGGAACAGTGCGTTCGCAGCGAGTGAACACGAGGCAGCGACGGCAGCACCGTACACGAATCCCCAAATCACCGTGTAGCCGCCGAAAAACCCGGATGCCCACCGTCCAAGTGAGTCGATTCCTTCGAGAATGGTCTCGTTGCTCGCCAGATGATATCGTCCTACACCCTCGTTCAACGAGAATTTGACTGCCACTCCAAGTACGATCGCCCACACGAAGTTCAATCCATAACTGCTCCCAGCGACGAGGGCGGCGACGAGATCCCCAGCGCCAACACCGGTGGCGGCGACGATGAGACCCGGCCCGATCAACGACCAATTCGTCGTCTCCTCCCCACTGTTTCTTTGTTCAGCCATAGCCGTCAGATAGCAGTTAACATTGAATAAAGGTTCCTTTAATTACAAACTATACCGCATCTTAATTGTCATTGTGATAAGGTAATATAAATAATAGCCTGAAGAATTTCCATCTCTTACCCAAAATCCATACAGTATTCTAATCCTTTTCTGTTGTACTATGCGTCCTCTCTCGATTGTTTGGTTGTCGATACCGTCGACATTGATGCGCCGCGAGCTATTACGAACCTTCTTGAACTCGTTCCTATCGTCCCAGAAATTCACGAAGATGTGATTCTCGCAGCTGCAACGTATATCGACGAGTATCATATGACGCCATTCAATGCTCTCTACGCTGGTCTTGTCGCGACGAAGGGCGAGCAGGCACTCTCAACGAACTAGATTACGATACTGTTGGTCTTGATCGGGTACCGATTGCTCCGTCCGAAGTGGATAACTGATTCTACGGTCGATTCTCGATTGACCGGTTGTTATGACATTCCTTCCAGAAAATTGAGTAACAGAATCTCACATTAGAATTTAATAAACTGAATGAGATCAGCATTAGATATTAATCTAATGAATGTTCTTCACTCCTTAGTTGAGTTATATAATAAAATCGGGCTATGTCTGACGAACTTATTTCCTCGTTCGGACCATTAGTCGAGATACGCTCTCACAACCCGGTACGACGCCATCGTTTGGCGCCATCAGCTGACAATGTCGCCGTGTCTGGTTGTGAGAGTTCCTTCTTACCCTCTTCATAGACAGGGGCTAGAACCCGGCGTACAACATCTTCGTTCACAGTCTAAAGAAAGTAGGAGCGGGATGCTTCGAATCAACGTCACCAGAAATCATCGATTTCTGGTTTGTGAACGAGTCGCTCCGTGATTCTTCAATGCCCTCAGAAACACAACGCGTTTCTGATGTGCGGACGAGAGTTTTGCTCTCGTCAACGTCACCAGAGGCTGTAGGCTTCTGGTATGCAGTCGAGATCGTTCACATTCCCCTTGTCGCTCAGCCTCGTCCACCCATCTCGGTTGGGATTGCTTCATCATTCATCAGTCCAACTTGACTTACAAAAATTATATTAATCTTACATTATATCCAATTCTACCTGTGGATTTATTTTTCACTTTAAAAACCTGATGACGAAAAACCGTTTATACCGTTCATGACGTTTAAAACAGTGAAAAAACGAGGGAAATAGAACTAAGCACCAGATAATTAATAAGGGGTGGTGAGACTTCACTTTTGATGGTGTCAGACAGGCAAAATCAAAATATTGCAAGCCGTAGAACCTATCTCAAACTAACTGGAGCAGTCCTCGCATCGTCTGCAATCATGGGAACTGCCTCTTCATCCCAATCTGATTACAGTGATCAGTACGGCAACGTCATTGATGTGACGGAGGCCGGAGCGGACAACGACGGAAACGAATCCATCACGCCGGTACTCGAAGACAACGCGGACGACGATACGCTCCTTTACTTCCCTGAGGGAGAGTATTATATGGATTCGCAATTCCGCTTTACTGGCTTCACAAATTTCGGGATGGTTGGCCAGAACGCGACACTCATCCCGGCGAACTACAACGACTTCGACGGTGGCGGTGACAATAACTACCGGCTCTTCCGACTCGGCGTCGTGGATCAGCCCGGAAAAGACCTGCGAGTCGAGAATTTCACCGTCGATCAGACCGAAGATAACACCGGTATCCGCGTCATCGAGGCCGAGGTAACCGACGGGTTGACCATCCGCGATATCGAGGTCAAAGGCACACACGACAGTGGAACGTGGGGGCCGCTCCGAGCTCCGTCGTGCACAACTCGGACGGTAGCGGTCTCGTCGAACGATTCGAGGCACCTGACGGTGCCGTAGTGGAACAACACGCCCCGAGCGATTCCCTGTGGCGTGGACCGACCGGTATCCTCTGCAACGAAGCGAACAAGGGGACGATGACATTTCGCAACTGTGTACTCGGAAGCTACCCGGACAACGGACTGTACGCTTCTAACGGGACCGGTGCCATCCAGGTCGAAGGTGGTCACTTCGAGAACAGTCTGAGTTCGAACGTCCGTATCGGTGGCAAGGACAGTTACGTCGAGGACGCCACTATCATCGTCGACAAAGAAAGCAACAACGACATCGCCCAGCGTGGTCTCCGCATGGAGAAAGGCGCCAGTATCGTCGCACGGAACGTCGACATACGGACGACCATCGATAATAGTCCCGGAATTTGGGTTACGAGCGATGCGGACGACGTAACCGTTGTCGACTCCACTATCACGGCTCGAACCGATGGCACGACGAATGCAATTTATATTCAGGAATCTTCGGGCCGGACGAGTATCAAGCGAACGACCGTCGACCACGAATCTGGCGGTGCGGAGGCTATCAAAATCAAAGAGGGTAAACAGCCAGTTTCCCTCGAAAACGTCACCGTTACCGGGAACGCGGCGACCAATGGCAGCCGGAGCGCCATCCAGAACAACCGCGACGGTAGCGAGTTCCGCAATCTGAAGGTCCATCACGGCGGGGAAGAGGGTCGACGGGCACTGACGAACACGGGGAACAACGTCGTGATCTCCGAAGGCGATTACGTCTCCGAAGAAAACGCGCTCGTTGAGAGCGGGACCGGAACGACGATAGAGAGCGTCTCGGCACTCGCACAGAGCGGGAACGAGGCGCTTCGCATCACGAGCAATGCCGAAGGAGTCGCCGTCACGGATTCCCACATCGAGAACGGCATCGACGACAACAGCCCGGACGGATACGAGGGCAGCAATAACAGCTGGGAGTACGACGGCGGCGACAAGGACGACGGCGACTCTGGTGGTGACTCCGGCGGAGATTCAGGAGGGGACTCGGGAGGCGACTCTGGTGGCGATTCCGGAGGCAGTTCTGGTGGAGACTCCGGTGGCAGCTCTGGTGGTGACTCCAGTGGCGATTCCAGCGGGAACTCCAGTAGAGACTCCAGTGGCGATTCTGGTGGAGACTCAGGAGGGGACTCCGGTGGCGATTCCGGCGGAAACTCCGGTGGTGACTCGGATGGTAATTCCGGTGGAAACCCCGATAATAACGCCGGGAACGACCAGAACGACGACCGCTGTTGATCCTCTTGATATCCTCCCGACCCTGAAGGGCGAAATCCCTCACGTTGGGGTTTCACCTACCAGTCCACGGAGGTAACGTGCAGGTTCGTGTACAGTTCTGTGGGACTTTCGTCAGGGTGAGATTTCCCCAACCAATCGTGGACGTCCCACTTGAACCGCACGGGCCATACTTGTACCGAATATAAACATGGCTTACATTTCTAATATACCAATATATGGCATTTTCGTGCGGTTTTGAGCAACCGATAGGCCTTTCGGAGCTGAATGAACGCCCGTCGGACACGTCCAGTAAGGTTGGGCTTCGATGACCCAAATGATGATGGCATGGCCGAGCAATAACCTAGAAGTAATGCTCAAAGATTCGCTCGAGGAGGCATTGAACGAACAGATCAACGCTGAACTCTACTCGGAGTACTTGTACCTCTCGATGGCAGCCTACTACGAGGATGAAGGTCTGCCCGGGTTCGCGTCGTGGATGCGGGCTCAGGCCGACGAGGAGAGTGCTCACGCGATGCGAATTTATGACTTCATCATCGAGCGCGACGGACGGGTTACTCTGGATACTATTGACAGTCCGCCAAAGGAGTGGTCCGGTCCGTCTGATGCCTTCGAGGCAGCCTACGAACACGAGGTCGAAATAACTGAGATGATCAACGACCTCGTCGCACTCGCCCGTGAAGAGAACGACAACGCGACCGAGAACATGCTCCAGTGGTTCGTTGCGGAGCAGGTAGAAGAAGAGGCGACAGCACAGGCCGTTCTGGATAAACTCAAGCACGTCGGTGACGACGGTCCTGGCCTCCTGATGGTTGATCAGGAACTCGGCCAGCGTAGTGGCGCCGGAGGGGACTCGGGCGGAAACGGAGATTCCACACCTGAGCCAATGGGCGAATAGTCAGAGAACAATCGTCACGCGTCGAGACCCCAGTCGGTATCCGCTTCAACGACTGCTGCTTCACGGTCGGCTCGCTGGACGTTTTCGAGTCCAACTAATTAGACCGCCTCTTCGCGAGATAGCTCACCGTGGATGTGTCCCTCTCGGGATGGGTGTGCTGACGGGGTGCCTATGTGGCCACTGACGACGCTGTCATTCCTGCATTCGTGATCTGAGTGGACGAGAACGATTGGTCCTGCTTGAGCATCCAGCCGTGTTTGCCGTGCTGGAAGAACGTGAGCCGTCCCTGCAATAGCGGTTCGATACGGCGGCAAGCGCGATACACCTGCTTCCAATCGAGATGCTCGTCGGTTGCTGTGGAGAGAAGCGACTTGAGGCTGTCACTCGTCTTGAGGAGGTTTCCCTGCGGTGTCTTGGTTGACCACTCTTCCCAATGTTCAAAGACTGTTACAGCGCGTCTGTCGCGGGCAGAGACGTGATCATCGAGTGCATCTACTCAAATCTCTCAGAGGCGTTCAAGTGGCGCCCAGTTGTCCGTGGGTGTCTGTTAGTCGTCACTGTGGTTGCTGTTCACGGCGTCGATGTTTTAGTATGATCATCGCTGACTGCCATCGAAACGCCAGGGGAAACAACCAGTAGTACTACACTCAGCATAAGCAGCGCTCGTCCGATTTGTCTCCAGTTCTGGTTCACAGGTGGCGATTACCAGTCCGGGGGCATAGTTCCCTACGAGCGTTTTCATCCGGTGAAACCCCCTGATGAAATCCTCACCCACCTTCGTAAGCGAGAAGATTGCCACTCGATGGAATGTTGAGTGTTATCAGAATTTAGGCCTATTTTTTACCCGCTCAAGCCTCCTGGTGTTCTAGTTTCTATCGTCCGGTCGTCGAAATCGATAATAAGTCCGCACACTGGGCAGGAAGCGGACTCTGATGACCGCTGAATTGAAAATCTAATGACCAGATGATTTGTCCCATTCGATTTTAATCGATAGACGGCTCCGACTATCTTCGGATATTCGACTGAGCTACTAATTTCGATATATGTGATTAGACTATCGTAGATAGCCCAAAATCAGCGAAAATAAATTTATAGGATAAATCGATACAGGGTTTAGTTTAGTTCAGCTAAATCTGAGATCTGTCTATTTTGGTGATCTAACGGCATAATTCGACGCTTAACACTAAAATCTGAACGGCCAATACATTCATATAATCATCGTGCTTGAACTCATCGCAATCATGAGCGCATCTCCCAACACGGCCGACTCCGTTGGTGATACCACCTCGACCCCGCAAGACACTTCGGCGTCCCAACCATTGTCGAAGGATACGATTTTTCATATTTTACAGGTAGAGCGCCGTCGCTTGATCTTACAGTACCTCCAAGAGCGAACAGACACCGTTTCGTTACGCGATCTCGCCGAGCAGGTAGCAGCTTGGGAGAACGAGCTGTCGGTCGTGGAGATAACTTCGAAAGAACGCCAACGCGCCTATATCTCTCTGTATCAAACTCACCTTCCGACGCTCGATACGGAGGGTATCATCGAGTACAACAAAGATCGCGGAACAATTAAACGAACGTCCCGCGCTGACCAATTTGATCCATATCTGGATGACTCCGTTCCACACGATCCATCCGAATCTTCGACGGGTAGTGCGGTGAATCGTCGATGGGAACGGTATTATCTCGGTGGGACGCTTTTCAGCACGAGTCTGTTGGGTGCTAAATTGCTTCAGCTTCCATTTGTGTCACAAGTGGCATCTCAATTAATCATTCCAATTATTTTGTTCGTCTTCTCTATCCCCGCGGCGAGCCACTACTATACTCGATCTGTACTCCCAGAGTCCGTTTCGATTGAGAAAGTCACCCAGTTATTCTCCCGGCGCGGACAACGTAACTAGTTGGATATCTGTTGTTTCTCTGGCACAGCGGAGATGTTGTGTCTGAAGAGCTGATGTTGATCTTTCGACTAGCATTCGGTATAACCGCGGGTTTACGTTTGTCCCGTTGCATGATTCGACTGGTAGTACAATCACTCTGCCCCATCATTACTGAACACGGGTAGCAACGCCAGCGCGTTCAGGGTTATTGTCATCAAATGCAGGTGTGTCTACTAGGAACTCGGCTCATCAGCACTTTCGATATAAATATTTGAGAATTAGATTGAGTCAAAAAATCGGTTATACGCGACTAATGAGGTCTCTTATCAGTGAGTAGCGATGAGACAAGATGATGGACGAGCATGTGGACAAGTTTCGACGGGCAACCTGGGCCAATCTCCTCGCCAATACACTCAAAATCGTTATCGAAGGGTTGGTCGGGGTAACATTTGGAAGTACTGCTCTGATAGCGAATGCTGGGCATTCAATCGCCGATTTGGCTGCAAGTGTCGTCGTCCATATTTGGGGTCCGACTGCGTTTGATCCGCCTGACGATATCCATCAACATGGTCACGATCGATTTGAGCCACTCACTGCGCTCATCGCTGGTGGTGTACTTGTCCCACTCGGTGGACTTCTCCTCTACGAAAGCGTCCAAAAATATCTCCACGGAAATGAAGCAACGTTCAGTATCTTCCTCGTTGGTGCCCTTCTCTTCTCGATGATCGATATGTATGGTACCTACCGGTATACCGAGCGTCTCAATCAGATCGTGAACTCATCGAGTCTCCATTCACTTGCGCGAGATTGTCTCAACGATTTCTATACAATTATCGCTGCACTCGTCGGAGTAATCGGAGTGTGGGCGGGATACCCGGTTCTCGATCCGGTTGCTGGCGCACTCATCAGTCTGGTCGTTATGCATGAAGGCGTTAAGTTGGCACGCGAAAATATTTCGTACCTTCTCGATCGTGCGCCACCGAAAGAGACCCAGGAACAGATTCTCGCAACGATTAGGGACCACTCCGACGTTCATGGTGTGCACGATGTCGCGATGTACTACTCGGGAACTGACATCGAAGTCGAATTCCATGCGGAGATTAATGCCGATCGGACCTTTGAGGATGCCCATGCCCTTGAAACGGATCTCATCCAAACGCTTCAGCGGGAGAATGATGTCAGCGATGTCCATGTTCATCTTGACCCATCCTCATAGAAGCAGATCCGTTCGCACCACCGTACAGTGCAATCCACAGGCAAACTATTATCACTTTTAGTGGGAAATAATCTCGTATGACAGAGTTTGTGGCGGTAGCAACGACCGACGAACTCGACGACGGCGAAGGGACTGTCGTCGAGGCAAGTGGCCACACGATTGCCCTATTTAGAGTCGATGGCGACTTCTACGCTATTGGCAACGATTGTACTCACCAAGGTGGACCACTCGGAGAAGGAGACCTTGACGGAACGACCGTTACTTGTCCATGGCATGGCGCGCAGTTTGATATCTCCTCTGGGGAGGTTCTCGGACCACCCGCAGATGAACCTGAACCGGAGTATGAGGTCCGCGTCGATGGGGATGAGGTACAGGTCTGCGTTTGACCACACTTCGGAAACTTCAGCACACATTCTCATTATGCTGTTCTCGTCTCTCGTCAGTGGCAGCCATCGATTATATCGTTGTAATAGAGGGGAATCGTGAACGCAACTCCCACAATTTCGCAGAAATAGACGCAGAAAACAACGCTGATCCGACGTAAATCGGTGTGAGCTCATTGATCTCGTCCATGATCTCAGTTGGGTTCTGGAATCCCCAGTCGTAGTTGCGACGCCAATTGGGGGACAGTCGGACAGCATCTGTGGCTCTTGGAGCCGCCGGAGACAAGAATTTCCGTAAAACTAGAAGTATGGCTTCGGTAGAAGCCATGGTTCGTTCTGGCGGATTGGGTGCTCTTTCTCTGCAGAACTAACCAATTGGTTGAATAACTACCTCCTCTTGGCACTCATGAACATATGTCTAAATATTCTCCGAATTTATAAAATGAATTCGGAAGTCTTAACCGTGTGTTGGCTCTGTGTTTGGTTGCAATGGCAAACGGAAAGGTTGATTTCTTCAACGACACTGGCGGCTACGGTTTTATCACGACGGACGACTCTGACGACGACGTATTCTTCCACATGGAGGACGTTGGCGGTGAAGATCTGACTGAAGGGACCGAGATCGACTTCGAAATAGAACAAGCCCCCAAGGGCCCGCGCGCAACGAACATCGTTCGCGCATAATTTACGCACATAGTCGCCATCAGGCGACGCTGTACGCTGTGTACTTTGTTTCATTTTTAGGTGACGGTTTATTCAGAGCAGTAGCCTTCGAACTGCCCTATACTTGACATTCTCCCCGTGCTAGAGCGCAGGGTTTTGCTTCAAATATTCCGTAACAATACCCCTCAAGAAGAGATAGAGCAATTTGTTGAGCCTCGCTTGGCATTGTTCGCTAAATATGATGTGGCAGAGAAATGCAACCACATCTACCTCTTGATGATTTCGTGGTGGACTGTATGTACAGACAGAAATCACGCTATGTCTGCATCAGTTGTCCCTGTTAATGGATCAACGCGGAACACATAGTCCGCATAGACGCCATCAAGATTCGTGGGACTTTCTTCAGCAGTATGCCTTTGACAAAGACGAGCCTCTGCCTCAACACTCCCGTGACCCGTTTCTTCTTGATAACGTTCGAGAACGACAAACTTCGCTGGCTCGTCGCACCCACGACGGTGACACGTCGGATGCGAGTCCGAATTTTCTTCTCTCGCGTATCGAGATTCATCTGCTTCGTTCTGGTTGTCACGTGGTTCGGTTTCGTCCATTCGCTCACGCGCCTGTTCAACTTCCCACGCTCGCTGGCGGTTCTCTTCGTCACGGGCTTGCTTGTTTCGGCTCTTTTTGTTGTCCGCCATATCATATCTAGGTGAACGAAGGGGATAACGCTGTGGCCGACACTCGGAACCTGTTTTCTCTGGTAAACATCCCACCGAACTGAATTGCAAAACTCACACAGCCTCATAGAAGATACCGATGAAATCAGAGAGACAATACCAACCCGAATGAGTCGAATAATTTACATTTTCCTTGATAACATGACTCTGTCAAATCTAATTACTCTCCTGTAAAGATATGTAGTGGTATTAAGATAGGCTACTATCTATATTCAGTATGGTAATACATGTATCTCTAGCACAAGCTGGGGGAATCCCACCAGTTACAACTGGTATGCTTGTCGTATTCGGGATTATCGCGTTGGCACTCTTTCTTTTCGTGACGGAATTATTGCCGATAGATGTCACTGCAATTCTCGTAATGGTGCTCCTGATGTTCCTAAGCCCGTGGACCCAGGTTTCTATCACTGAAGGGATTTCGGGGTTTTCAAGCACTGCAACCGTCGCCGTGCTCGCGATGCTTATCCTCTCGACAGGGATTAGCCAGACGGGACTCGTGCAGATCATTGGAAAACAGATGGCCGCCTTTGCTGGCAATGACCAACTGAAACAACTTGTTGCGACTATCAGCGTTGCTGGTCCTGTGTCTGGATTCATTAACAACACTCCAGTGGTTGCTATCCTCGTTCCGGTCATCTCCGACCTCGCCCACGAGGGGAATACATCTCCCTCGAAACTCCTCATTCCTCTTTCGTATGCTTCGATGTTCGGTGGAATGCTCACTCTCATTGGGACCTCAACCAACTTACTCGCATCCAGTGTTTCCGAACGGTTGATTGGGCGGCCATTCTCGATGTTCACCTTTACTGGACTTGGAGTCATCGTGCTTCTCACGGGCAGTCTCTATCTGCTGACTATCGGCCATAAGCTCATTCCGAAACGCGTCCCTGCACGTGAGGATTACATCGAGGAGTACGATCTACAGGGCTATGTGTTCGAAGTCGTCGTCCGGGACGAATCCCCTATCGTCGGGAAAACTGTTCAAACTGCGATCGACGAATCACAATTCGATACGGAAATCGTCCAACTTTCCCGCGACGATGAACAGTATTTCGAAGGTATCGCCAGCAAGCGGATTCGTGTGGGGGATATTCTCACTGTTCGTACTGACCGTGGAACGCTCAACGTACTTCGTGAGCAAGAAGGTCTTGACCTTGTTGGGACACGATACTCCGATTCGGCACTCGAACCGGCGGAGGAAGAAACACAGACACTCATCGAAATCGTCATTCAATCAGGCTCCTCACTACTCGGTGAGACGATTGCAACCTCAGCCTTTCGTGAGCGGTACGACGCAAGCGTCCTTGCATTCCGGTCCGGTGGGAAAACGATACGGAGTCGCTCAACGAACTCCCACTACGGGTCGGTGACACGCTCCTTGTCCAAGCACCGAGTGATAGCATCGATCGATTGAGCCGTAATCCTGAATTTATTGTCGCTCACGAATCTGAATCGCCCGATTATCGAACGGAAAAGATACCGTGGGCGCTCGGGATTATTATCGCTGTCGTCGGTCTTGTTGGAATGCCATGGGCCACCCTCGCGAATATAACCGGCATTGAGATGTTTGCAGGTGTCGAATTCAACATCGTCCAGACAGCACTTGCAGGTGTCGTACTGATGGTTGTCGCTGATGTGATCAAGCCCGGAGAGATATACGAGGGCGTCGACTGGAGTGTCATTTTCCTGCTTGCGGGTGTTATTCCACTAGGCGTTGCCCTAGAGCAGACGGGTGCAGCAAACCTCCTCGGTTCGCTCGTCGCTGCAACTGCGAATTTCTTGCCGCTGATCGGTGTTCTGTGGGTGTTCTACATCGCAACGGGGCTCATTACAAGCATCATCAGCAACAACGCGAGCGTCGTCTTGATGATTCCAGTTGCTGTCGAAGCGGCTCGAGATATTGGTGGCAATCCGTTCGCGTTTATTCTTGCAGTCACTTTTGCTGCTTCAACGGCGTTCATTACGCCTGTTGGATATCAAACAAACCTATTTGTGTATGGTCCTGGTGGATACAAATTCACGGATTATGCCAGAGTGGGTGCGCCGCTGCAGCTTCTACTCTCTGTTGTGACCACTCTCGGAATTGCATTCTTCTGGGGCATTAGTGCGCCAGCTTAAACTCTTCTCCCGTGTTCGCATCTGTTGCATGAAGAAGGGGTGATCGATTGCTTCCAACTGCAGTGGATATCTTATTCGATGTCCATCGCATCGATCTGTTCCGGATATCGGTTGCGAATCGTTACTTCGGTCACCTGTGCAACTGAAGCGACCGTATCCTGTGTTTGTTTCTCATTACAAAGCAGTGAAGCAGCGTAAATCGCCGCCGCAGCATACCCAGTGGGTGACTTTCCTGAAAGCAGGCCCTTTGCTATCGAAACATCAAGAATTTCGTTTGTTTTCGCTTCAACGGCGTCACTGCACCCGAGTTCTGAACAAAATCGAGGGACATACTGTTTCGGGTCAACTGGTTCGATCTCGAGTCCAAGTTCCCGCCCAACATATGTGTATGAGCGACCGATCTCCTTTCGTTTCACACGGGATACATCCGAAACCTCCTCGAGGCTGCGAGGAATATTCTCGCTGCGGCATGCCGCATACAGACAACTTGTCGCGACTCCTTCGATCGACCGGCCTTGAATCAGGTCGTCTTCTAAGGCACGGCGGTACAGTACACATGCGATCTCGCGAACCGAACGCGGAATACCGAGTGCGCTCGCCATTCGGTCAATCTCGCTCAGAGCGAATTGGAGGTTACGCTCGCCTGCGTCTTTTATTCGGATTCGCTTTTGCCACTTGCGTAATCGATGCATTTGATGACGTTTGTTGACGGAGAGCGAGTTGCCTGCCGCGTCCGTGTTTTTCCAATCAATGGTTGTTGTGAGACCTTTATCGTGCATCGTTTGGGTGATTGGTGCGCCGACCCGAGATTTGTTCTGATGCTCTCGATGTGTGTAGGCCCGCCACTCTGGCCCACGGTCGATTGATTTTTCTTCAACAATTAAGCCACAGTTCTCACAAGCGACTTCGTTTCCATCTGCGCTCCTATGGAGTGTGTTTGATTTACACTCGGGACAATCTTGTACGCCCTCTTGTTCATCTGTGCTACATTCCGTCGACGTATCTCGCTCATCCCGACGGGTAGGGCGTAACATGTCTTTATTTATATACTGGTCCTACCCGGTTAAGTTCTCTGTATGATTAGCTGTCCTTTCGTGGGGAAGTACGGCTCTGAGAGTCGAGTGGAAACTCTTCGGTCGCTCGGTGTTTCATACTTCCCGACCACAAACACGGTGGCCGGTATCAGTTCTCCCCTTCACGCTGGCTCCTAGCCGATAGACGTCGGTACAATTGCCGTACTCACAAGTAACCGTACCACGTCTGTCCCGAATTGTGTCAATCGGGGCGTCCATGACCGCGGTTGTACTTGGTTTCGTGGAAGAGTTGTTACTCTCTCGGGCGTGTCTTCGTCCCGACCACGCTACTCTCCGGCAACCTCGTCTGTGGTTGGATTGTCGTCCGTGTCGCTGTTCGTCACCTCACCGGGGAGCTCCACATCGACCTTGAGGATGAGATACGTCTCCTGGTAGCTCAACCCCTCCTTGGATCGCTGGCGCTTGCTCTCACCAAGACGTCCATTTGAGAGTTCGTGCATCGCGTCCATTGTTCGGCGAGCAAGCTCCTGTGAGTATTTTTTACTCACACCAGATTCATTCGGGCGAATCCATTCGGCGAGGTCTGAAGCGTCTAAGTAGGAACGTATCTCGCCAATGCCGGTCGACCAGAGTGAGTAGTGACCTGCCTCATTGCGCTCGCGTCGTACACTTCGCCTGCAAGTTCGTCGGGTTTGCGGTTGGTTACAGAAGCGAGCATCTCGCCGTCATGGCGGAAAAGTCGCTGAATCGGTAAGAGATTCGCTGTTGAACGCGCAACTGCACCACCACGACCAAGCGCATCTTCTTCACCGGGAAGACGGAAGTAGGTCTTCCAGTCGTCTTTCGTGATGCGTTCGAGTTTGTTTTCTTCGACGAAGATCTGGTCTTCATTAACGTTGTCGGCAAGAAGATGGGCACCTTTCTCAAATTCACGGGCTTGCAACTCATCGATCCGCTCGTCACGTGTATTGGGAAGGCGCTCGTGATTGTAATTGCCTGTTATATGGGATTCTTGGCGAGGCCTCCAACGTGGCAAATGCGATTGCACCACTCGTCGGTGTAGGTGTTTTGGACATGACACCCGGAATCATTTTGGGAGGGAGTGTGATGGCCATTGGTGCGTTTCTCATCGATCCTCGCACGATCGAGACCATTGGAAACGAGCTAACTGTTCTCTCGTTGGAGGGTACATTGATCGTCGAAATCACCGCTGCAACAATCATCACACTCCTCAGTTGGGCCGGTATTCCAGCTAGTCTGGCGATTACAGCGATTACATGTGTGATTGGACTTGGTTGGGGACGGGCCTCTCGTCACGTTGAGATCTCTCAGCGGCTTCAACTTACGAATCAGGCCCAATCAGATGGTGGAGACGGATCAAAATATGAGCATCCCAGTAATCTTTTCAGCGAAGAGATGACCCGACACGTGGTAACGACATGGTTCATCTCTCCGCTTGTTGCCTCAGTGCTCTCCTTTGTTTGCTTCAAAGTAGCTGTGGTCGCCGGATTCATTTCTCTGTGAGACCTACCTACCCTACATGACTATTATTTCTCAATACTGTCACTTTGAATTCAACGTGCTCACTATCGATACTGAGCCAAAGGAGTATTCTGCCTGTGGTCTCAACAATCTGATAGTGGAACAAGGTATTCCAACTTCTACCGACAGCACGTGCTCAGGAGCCAATTCCGAGATCGAGATACTCGCTGAGTTGCCACCAAGCGCAAAACTGGTCGCAAAAGTCCTTGATGACACTCCCATGTTGACGCAGTCGCAGCTTGAGGAAGAAGCCCTTCTTCCATTGCGGACGGTCCGTTCCGCTGTGCGCATGCTGGAGGACGATGATCTCGTTGAGTCACGCCCTTCTCCCCTCGATGCTCGAAAACACTGCTATTCACTCGTTTTTAACTGGAAGTAATGTGGGCCGATTGATTGAACTACTCTTGAGAAGGATGATGACCGATAGTGGGTATCAGCGGTTTTGATTCGACGTCTTGTCGTCGCTCTTGGGCATATTGTTCCCAGGAGTGCAGGTATGAAATTGACTCTCGGAGTTCCACATTGATCGGGGCCGTCAGGTCATGCTGTGGGGCTCCATATACAGTTCGCTCATCAAGGTGAGCGGTATTGAGTTCGTGTTGCGGGTCCCCGTACTTCCAGAAATCGATAGTGGCGATCATGCTCTCTCTCCTGTGGCGGACAACTACTATTGTCTTCAATTCTCAATCTGCAGTAGATTTCATCCGTATCCTTTCCTATGGGGTCTAGGGTAATAAATAGTGTTACAAATCCACCAACAGTAGCTATTGAAATCCTAATTGTGTAATTCTCTTATTATCTATATAGGTTTTCAACTTGTGTTAGCTCCCAGAAAAGCCGCTGTTCTCTGAAACTACATATCCCTGTTGTTTTTTTGAGTTCAACTGGTCTATCTGCGAGAGAGAATCAGATCAGACTCGTATGAAGAGAAATTGGAGTAGTGGCCACCACGAACCCAGTCAATCCCAATAAGCATGAGTGACATGGTGCCACCGATAGCTGCAATCGCAAAAAACAGCTGAATACTACTTTCGTACGCCGATGTGTTCCAGAGGGGGAATATAACGCCGAGTACAAACAGTAGACCAAGGAGGAAATCGGCTGCTCCAACGAACTGGTTCCAGGTCAGCTCCTTGAATTGTCTTTCTGTTCCACCGATCACGAATAGAATCCCTGCACAGCAGGTGGTCAAGAACGTTATTATCGTACTAAGTTCGGACGATACTGGAATCCCATATGCTACGAGAGCTGCGAGTTGACCGATGATGAGGAAAATTCCGAGTACTAGAAACCAGCGACGTCCCATATATTCCCTATTTAGTGAGACCGTAAAGTAATTTTGTTTATTTTAATGATGGTTGATAATCTATATCTCTTACTTACTGGACGAATTCCTGAAAAAGAACAGCTAGTTTAGGCGACGAGCAATGGATACCAACCCACTGATCACACAAAATGCCCCAATCAATGCAATAATCGGTGAATTGATGTTTGGAAGCGCGTCAGCCTCAGGAATATTTGACTCAAATTTCGACCCTTGTGACGGTCCAGAATTGACTCCGCTTGTCGTCTCGTCTGGTGATTCGTTACCCATTTCATGTGTCGAGTGGGTGGTACTCACCGTGTGTTTTCCACCAGTACGCGACGTAGTACTGTGTTTGTGAGTGGTGTCAGTACTGTTGACACCACTATCCCCCTCGTGCCGACTTGTTGTCTCGCCCTCGTTGGTGTGTTCATCTTGATCGTTTGGACTCGAATCACTCGTGCCGTCACTGGTGGTTGTTCGATTATTAGTCGTGGTTGTTTTTTCACCATCTGTCCCACTACAGTCTGTACTATCGTTTCCGGCAGTATCGACGGATCTCTTGCTCGTTTTCGATGTCTCGGTGTGATTTGGATGACAACCACGATCATTCGGCGTTTTGTCGTCGTCCGAATCAACCACATCTCGATCTGAATCGGGTTGTTGTTCGTCGTCCGAATCAACCACATCTCGATCTGAATCGGGTTGTTGTTCGTCGTCAGTACCGTTGTCGCCACTAAGAGAGAGCTCCTCGATAGCTACACTTACCACATTCTTTACTGCCTCTGTCTGCTGGCTAATCGTTGATTCTATCCAACTAACTAATTCAGAGATTGTGATTGTCGTTCCATTGTCTGCGGTCTCTTCGGTTGCACCAACTGGAGCAATGAACGCAGCGGACACGATTTGAAGGAGAAGAAAGAGAGTAAATATCTGTCGTCGACTTAGAGGACCTGGCAGGGTATACTCTTTAGTTCCCATACAAAGTACCAGGGAACAATCTGCCTTAGTTTCTCCGACAATGAGTAACAATCCAATTTCTAAGAAGGAGCTCAGCAATCATCGTAGCTACCTCGAACACAGATTGACACACCGTCCATATCCGCGTCTGTGGATATTCAGTATCAATCCGACAGACGCTTCTGCTATATCAGGGGTGTCTTCACATACTACTCTCATTTGTTATCCAATGCAACAACGTGTGCAAGCTTCAGACGACACGATTCATCCAGAAAGGATCACGCCGACTGTCGTTCTTTCGGAGCTTCCACCAAGTGCAAAATTGGTTGCGAAAGTCCTCGAATATAATGACGATGCGCTTAGGCAGGCTGAACTTGTCGATAAAACTCTTCTCCCAGCACGCACAGTTCGCTACGCGCTCAGTCGTCTCAACGACCACGATCTCGTCGATTCACGCTTCTCATTTGCCGATGCACGAAAACGCTGTTACTCACTTACATATGAATCGGTGGCCTAATCGCGATTCGTCAGAAAGACCAGTGGTTTCTCCTGCAGGTCATGCATCTATGCTAGTCGGCAATTTGTTTTCAATCGGTAGTACTTGATTATTCGCTAGAGATAAATATCTGGGTTGTGATCAAATACGTAATGACCTATGAAACGTTAGATACAGAATTAATCAACATCTTACTGGATGATGGCCGAGCAAATCTCCGTAGCATTGCCGATGAACTGGATGTTTCGGTGACGACTGTCTCAAACCATCTCGAAAACTTACAAGAGACAGATGTCGTTACAGGCTACACTCCGACGCTGGATTATAGCACGCTAGGCTACGATGTAACCGCTGTAATCCAACTCAAAGTAGATGGAACGGCACTCCCGGAAGTCATTGCTCGTCTCCAAGACCAATCCCAGATGATCAGCGTGTACGAAGTCACTGGGGACCATGATATTATTGCGATCGGGAAATATTCAGACACCGATCAAATGAATCAACAGATCAAAACGCTCCTTAGCGATGCGGAAATTAATGAAAGCAACACTAGTGTAGTCCTAAATGCGGCTAGCGAACACGAACAGTTCAAAATTACAGAGGAGAGCGAAGGTTCTCGCACTACTTGAATAGAGATCTATTTATATATTATTTACGTTCCTATTTGGGCTTTCCATGGAGCTGGGACAGACTTGGCGTGTAGAACAACAGCAGCAATACGAACGTCAGGTGTCTAACGAGGTGCCTATCTGTGACTTGTGATACCATTCAATATATTTATATACTATCAACAAAAACATAAGTTCTAATTATTAACTAATGCTCACTCTTCGAAAGAATAGTATAGATCTCCTCCGGTTCAACTGTTGGTTCCATCTATGTCGTTCCGGAGTGTCATATTGCAGCGACCACGCGTGCCAACCAAAAACACACCGACCATCAATGAATGTATCACCAAATGCCGACGACCCATTAACTCCAGACCTCTCGCTCAGTATTGCTTGTAAATTGCTTGCCAAACCCACGCGACGAGCTACCATTCGATATTTTATGGCCACAGAGACGACGACCGCTGAGCTCACCGAATTGGCTGCATATATTCACGAAACAGTCGAGACTGTCTCTCGCCCTAAACAAGCGCGGATCACACTTGTTCATATCCACCTGCCGAAACTCGCCGAGCATGAAATCATTGACTACGATGAGCGCAGTGAAATCATCCGGTATCGAGATGGCAAACGCCTTGAACATCTCCTCGAAATTATTGACTCGTATACGGCCACAAACTAAGTCATTTTGTGTCTTCGGTATCGATACTGGAATTGAGAGCTAAGCTTGAGAGTACTCTATTTTGCTTTCACGCCTGTTCAATCGTCGATTTCTGGATCAGACTGATATACCGTAATCTGACCATCGTCTTTGACTCTCACATAATACGCATCGTACTTAATCAGGATATACCCATTCGTGTTGCGTGGAACTCCGCAAGCTTTCGGTGCGAAGATCGAATCAAGTGCATCAGGATCAACAACGTCCCAGAGGAGTGCGAATTCGCCGAGATCCGCATCGTTTAGTTTTCTAACGACTCTAATCACTGCTTCGCTGACGTTGTCCGTTGTTGGATCGAACTTTGTCTGGTAGACAATTGTATCGCTCTGCTCGTTTTCATCATCAGACGGAGGGATGCGTCCAGTCATAATCTGTGGCGAGAAGCTTTGACTTTCGAATGTACCCACACCCCGGTGTGTGTTCTCGTCATATTATCGAGGCAGTTTGTTTTTGCTGCCTAACAATCGATACACAGTATGTTCTCCCTTCTCTATACTAGTGATTAATACAAAGTCACATAAAATTATAGCTAAGGGTAAGGTATATTTGTGGATTATTGACAATTCTCTATTCCTACGGCTACTACACGCTCCGAAATATGTCTGGGGTTGATCACGAAATATGTAGCCCTGCCACCGTTTCAGTCAGATTAAATGGATTGTTCTAGAAGATTTTGCAGGCCAGAGACGCCTGCAGGGGCCGACCAGATGGCATTGTCCACACTGTCTAGTTGACGGCTGTGGTCGATTGTTAGGGAAATAATTCATTTTCAAGCGACTCGAGCAGTGGCAGCGGACGCGCGAGATCAATCACAATAGGTATTCTGCTCAGTTACATGGTTCGCGAGCCATTGGGCAACGTCGGTTGCTGTTTCCTCAATGGTCATGTTGGTCGTATCAAGTAGGTCGATGCCTTCTTCGACTGCGTAATCTTTGAACCAATTGTTGAACTCGACCTGTTTGTCCACGTCGGCCCAGTAATCACTGCCCTCCCACCGTGGCCGAGCGCGGAGTCGGTCGGCCTGCACGTCGTCGTCACAGACGAGCGCCAGATAGTGGGAGTCCGCAAAATACCGGCGATTAACGAGTCCCTCAACGTTCTCTGGGACGCCGAGTCCGGTCGTGAACAGGACGGGAGGCACGTTCGATTGGGCAACATCACGACATAACCGGAGGACGTACTCGTTGAACGTTTCTTCCGAACTGAACTCGCACTCGTCGGGTACGATGCTATCGTCTTCCAGAAACACAGCGTCGACTCTTCCGGCGAGCGTACGTCGAATCGTCGTCTTACCGGTACCAGCGGCACCCGTAACAATACATAGCGAGGGCTGGACAAACGAGCGTTCGTGTCCACACTCCGGACAAACCACGAGGGACTCGTCGGTTCTCACGTCCATGTCTTCTCGTTTTGTTCGGCACACTGGACATGTATGTAGCATACCACTACTTAGTAGGCCACTGAAAAAACTACTACGGTCGTGCGTGTTCAGTTCGCCATCCTACTGAGCGGTTGGTTCGCCCTAAATTGGCGGGAAGAAACGCTGGTGGCTTGCTGCATATACCCCTTGAGTCGGTCACGGCATTTCTGACAGCCTCCGAGTTGCTTCGCTCCGCCCTACTGTATACACAGCACAAGTTGGTTAGAAGGGTCGTAAAAGGATTGGTGACACGGCTCCTAGACGGGGAACTATTTGACGTACCTAGAAGGGGCTGAGAGGGCAAATTCGTCGGCTGTTCCCGCTGAGATTCTCTTTGCGGGTAGATATCTGGTTTGTAGTATAGCTCGTGAGTAATGTCGTGTTCGTCTTGGAGATGTTCCCGGACCCAGGTAACATCGTGACGCTCGAAATAGTTGGGTTTATTTCGAGAGTGAGTTCTGCGAACCCCCATGATTACAACGCTATAATTAGCGTCTTCCCTCTATCTCCGCGTTGGCTTCGTGTACTCGCATCCACCCCGCGAGGTCGGGATGGGCGAACGTGATCTCGATGTGGTGACCACCGATGCCTATTGCGTCGTCCACACACAGCGTTCGAGATTCCTTGTCGGTCACGCCGGGAACACACTCGGCTATCTCTTCGATTATCCGATAGCCGTCGTTTGTGTACGCACAGCCGTAGTGGGTCGCAACTTCCCGATAGCCTAACCGCGCGACCATCATGTCGTTCGTCTTGGCGACGTTCTTCGCGTGCTCGAGGACATTCAGGTACTTCTCTTGGACTTGCTGACTCTCGGCACGCTCACCTGCGTCCAGTTCAGCACCGCGCTCGACCGGTTGTGCAACCTTGATTCGTTCCCATTCCAGGTCTGAGAACTCCGGTGGAACTCCTCCTTCTTCGAATTCTGCATACACTGTTTCAGGAATCAGTAGCTCGTCGATTGCCGTCAGCAAATCGAGGGCGTCGATTTCTGCAAGATGAATCAGTGGGCCTGTATCTGCGACCGCAACGATCGTCACGCGTTGAGACCCCAGTCGACATCCGCTTCAACGGCTGCTGCTTCGCGGTCGGCTCGCTGGACGTTTTCGAGTCCAACCAATTCGATCGCCTCTTCGCGAGATAGCTCGCCATCCACGTATTTCCCGAGGACGACGTTCTCCCACAGATCTGCAATTCTTAGTTCAAGGGCTTGCTCGAAAACCTCCCCCTCACGAACTCCTCGTGCGTCGGCGATTTCACGGACACGATCGGAGATTTCAGCTGCCATAGTAGAAAATATGCGTCGCGTCATTTAAGCATCATCGTCATTCTTGATTCGACGGTCACTTTCTCGGTTGACTCAATCACGCGGTTCCGACCACGCTACTTTCCGGCAACCCCGTCTGTGGTCGGGCTAGCCTCCATGTCGTTGCTACCAACCTCTCCAAGAAGTGTCCACACCGGCCTTGAGCATGAGACGCGTCTCTTGGTAGCTCAATCCGTCCTTCGATCATTGGCGCTTGATCTTCCCCAGGCGGCCTTTCGAGAGTCCATGCATTGCGTTTATCGTCCGCCGGGCAAATTCTTGCGAGTATTTCTTGCTCACACCGGATTCTTTTAGGCGAATCCACTCAGCTAGCTCTGACGCATCAAGGTAGGCTCGGATCTCTCCACTGCTCTTGGACCACAGTGAGTAGCGACCGGCATCATCCAAGTCACCAACGAGAGCCACGAGAACCCCGCAGCCCACCAAAACACCGTCTCCATCGACAGCGTGACCGAGGATCCTGCACGTGCCCGCATCACGTCCACCGCAACGCTTACTGCAAGCACATAGCCACCGTCCGCAACCGACGACGGAACGTTCGGGGCCTTCTCGTCGGAGAACAACGAAGACGATGCTGAACTAGACGACTGTGACAGTGACGGTTTCGACGGTTTCCAGTGCTGGCCGTACGTGCGAACGGGACGAAGAGAACTGCCGAACTAACTATGCCCTAGCTTTCTATCTTAGCTGAATTGCAGGCGCTAAGCCCCCTTCCTCAGCGAGCGCCGAATGGCGCGAACAGGAAGGGGATACAGCGCTGTCATTGGGCTACTGCAGATCACGAGCGGTCTCGAAGACAGTCGTCATCCACGCCGAGAGGTCGTTTGCCCGAACGCGGTGGCGAAGCGTCTCCATTCGGTCGCGCCGTTCGCTCTCCTTCATTGTTAGAGCGGTCGTGATAGCAGCCGCAAAGGTGTCCGTTTCGTGTGGGTTGATAGTGACCGCTTGGTCACCGAGTTCCTCGTGCGCACCGGTTTGGTTACTCAACACAAGAACACCGGGATCACCGGTCTGGGCAGCGACGTATTCCTTAGCGACGAGGTTCATGCCATCACGAACCGCACTGACGAGCAATGCGTCGCTATGGCGGTACAATCCTGCGAGTTCCTCGTCTGTCATCCAGTCTTCGATGTACACCACCGGCTGCCAGTCGTTAGTCCCGAATCGGTCGTTGATGCGAGTGACTGCGTCCTCGACGTCCTGCTGGAGATCCTGATAGTCTGGGATAAGTGATCGACTCTCGTTGGCTTTCTGGACGTATGTGAACTCTTCACGCCAGTCCGGGTTCGTTGTCCACAGCCGCTCTAAAGCGTTGAGACGGTCGACGATGCCTTTCGTGTAATCGAGTCGGTCGACTCCTGCCACGACACGGGTACTTGGTGTGATGCTGTGATCTCGCTGGAACGACTGCCAAAAGCTCCCATCTATACTCTCACTCGCCGCTTGAATATCGTCGGCGTTGATGCCTAATGGAAACGCGCGGACTGTTGTGGTCCGGCCGTCGTAGCGTACCTGTCCGTCCTCGCGGTCGATGAACGCATCGTCCAGACATCGATCTACGCATGTGAGAAAGTTTTCACAATAGCGCTCGATATGAAATCCTAACAAGTCGTTCCCCAAGAGACCATCAAGCAGCTCCCGTTGCTGCGGACAGGCTTGGAATGTTTCCCAACTCGGCCATGGGATGTGCCAGAAGTGCATGATGAATGCGCTGTCGTCACCATTACGAAGTTGTCGCGGTGCAAGCGCGAAATGGTAATCCTGGAACCAGACGAGTGAGTTGCTCGCCGCGTGCTCGGCTACCGCCGATGCAAATCGCTCGTTGATCTGTTGATAACGTGCCCAATGGCGACTTTCGTACTCAGGTTTCCAGACACCGCCATGACAGAGTGGCCAAAGCGTTTGATTGCTGTAGCCATAGTAGTAGCCATCAACCTCCTCCTCGGAGAGCCAGATGCGTTTGAGGGTATACGTTTCGTCTTCCGGTGGCAGCCGAATCGTCCCGTCATCAGCTGTGACTTCGGCGTCCGCTTCACCATCACCCCATGCGACCCAGGTACCATCGGTTTGCTGCATTACTGGATCTATCGCAGCCGTAAGTCCGCCGGCTGGCCGATCAACCTCAATGCGGCCATCCTCTTCGTATCGGTGTTGGTACGGCTGGCGATTAGAGACGACGATGAGATCTTTTTGGAGTATTGATGCTGGATCTCGGTGGCTACGGGCCGCATCGTCTCCATTAGTTTGGGAGTGGACCATTGTTCTTCAGGGAGTGCTTCTACTTAGTTCTCTGTACGCGAAAATAGTCTCTGGGGCCGCTTGTTGTTGACCAAATCCATCACACACCCATCTGTGGACTCAATCTCTCACGTTCCAACTCACTCTGTTCATGCAACTCTTCGAGCCACTAATGTATTGGCCGCTGTTCTATTGCAACTGTATCTGCAACCCACCGAGCGGTCACTGCCGGAAACTCGAACGCACGACTCATCTGAGGCATATCGCCATCCGTGATCCAAATTACTGGTTTTTATTGACCATTTCTCCACTGTCTTTTTGTAGTATTATACCGTCCGGACGCTTGTATGGCTGATTTGATTGTCCAATCCGCAGTGAAAGAACAGATCGAAGGACAGAATGTGGCCAGCGACTTCTATGATGCACTTGATGAGAAAGTCGCATCAATTCTTGAGGACGCTTCTCGGCGAGCCGAAGAAAACGATCGTAAAACCGTCCAAGTGCGCGATTTGTAGCTGCTCACTACTTCACCATAGCATCAACCCGTTTTTCAACACGACACAGAACGCACTTCTCTAACAATGGGTCGCTATCGTAGTCAAATCCATATTATACGCCGACTTACGAGCTTATTCTTTCAAGTTTTGCTCACTATGACCTAGCGGTCACTCGTTGCAAAAAATGATTAAAAGACGGAACTACCATTAATCGATGGCAGGGTTCACGAGTGCGCACTGACTGTCTTCCAGCAAATCACACGTTCACTGTAAAGAATCCGCCTCCAATTAACCGATGTGCAAGAACGGCAGATGGAGAATCGCCTCTCACGATTCAGATCTGTTGAAAATCTCTTGACCAACAATATAGAGAATTCCGCCACCACCTAAAACGGCATAGAGAGCCATGCCGACGGACGAAAATGGTCGTATGAGATATCCGTACAGGGGAATCGAAAAGAGATACTCTCCACGGATTTGGTCTGGGGTGATCCGCCAAGAATCTTGTTTTTGAGTTTCACCTTTAGTAATGAACCCTTCCGGCGTCTTGTCGACAATTCGATGGGTGACTGTATCTCCTGCAACTACGAATGTGATGATATCTCCCGTTGTATAGTCACCAGTGTCCTTGGTATAGACCAAACTCCCAGTATGGATTGTCGGTTCCATACTCCCACTTAATACAGAGTAACTTCCAAATCCTGGTACCAAGACAAAGGTGATCTGGAGGATAAGTGGGGCTAAGAGGACAAAAATTACTATGCGCGAAAGAATTGCTCGAAGGTCAGTCATAGTGGATTGAGTAGTGCATATCTAATTGTATTGTTCGTTGTCGAGTCTGCATCGGTAAATGAATGTGATGATGCTATTAGTTTAAATGTAATGTTAATACCATCCTCTGGTTGAAGTAGGCTTTCAAGCAAATCGGTATCTCCTTGTAGGCCAATTCGTATATCAGCAGTGTCGCCAGCATTTACACCAGAAAGCGTAGCTAGGTTCCGCTTGGTTTGACCCTGTGTTAAGTCATCTACATCCAACATGCCATTGCCATTCTCGTCCCGGATGGCGGTCGTGAGTAGATTTGACCCGTGATAGGTAAACTCGGTAAGTTGGATTGTTTTGGCAGTCGTCTCGGCGTTGCCGCTCATACCCATTGTTCCATCGTCTTCAGTATACGATACATTAATTCCCATCTGTTCTGCATCCAGTGTTGACTGGCTATTATCGATACGAAGTGTATTGGTTACTGCTGATGTGCCCATGAGACCTCCATGACTCTGATCCTTGAACGATTCATGGAGTGTATCCTGCTGGTGCTCATCGGTGGTACTAGCATGTGTAGTGGGCCCAATCTCGCTGAGTTTGATATCGAGTACACCGCTCTGCATTACACTTCCTTCAATTGTATCCGTATCACTGAAAATGGCCATCGCGGTTGATGCACTACCAATGCTGGCCACACAAATACACACGATGAGGAGTATCAGTACTGATCTGTTCATTGACTTAGTTTTGGAATAACTGGAAAATCAAAGCCAAATCGTTATTGGCTTTCTTTCTGGTTGAGTGTGAAGTCGATGGTGATATCGACACCATCTCCCATGAGGTCTTCATCCGTACCGTTGAATGCGCCGTTGTCATCGGCCACTTTGAGACCCAAGGTCATTTCCTTTGCATCGTTTCCACCGGCAGCAGGTGCAGCAAGATCGTCGAGGGTGTCTACTTGACTTTGAACGTCTGCGAGATCTTGAATACCGTTATTGTTTTGATCATCAATGTCTTTCAAGTGGTCCGTCCCATCATAGGAGAGTTCTGTGACCTCAATCATGGCTGCGGTATCTGGCCCGTTGAGGTCCTTAGCTAGCGAACTATCGTCGGGTTCTCCAGAATCGTTTTCGGTAAAGCTGAGGTCCATTGCAACGTGATCTGCTTCTTTTGAGCCGACATTAGTTAAGTTGAACGTGTGACTCGCGGTGTCACCAGGTGCAGCTTCAGTCAATCCGATGACCCCGCTGGCAGAGTCTGCACCATCGACATTCAGGTCGAACGTGCCGCCACTAACTGTGTTCTGATCGACCGTTGCTGTATCGCTCCAGAGAGCCCAAGTGCCGAATCCGAGGAGAACTGCTCCAATGAGTACGAGAGCGACGAACGTTGTTTTTCGATTGTCGTTGAATAGGGTTTCTCTAAGTCCCATAAGCAATAAACACCCAATGAATATTTAAGTTTATTTCACTATTGACATTTAAGCCAGTTATAATAAATAGAAGAGAATTTTCATAAATACTGTATTTAGGACGTATTAATATTATATATTAAAATGGACATCTGCGATTATATAGGCTAGAATCATTACCACGATGTTTTCTTGTATTATCCTATCAGGCTTGCCATACATCTGACGAGACGGCACAGAACCGGGCATAGGCCGAACAATTTGCCTTCGACGTCGATGCCACCGGACTCATCGAGTCACTAACGAGAGTCACGAGAACCCCACCCACCAGTACACCGTTTCCATCGACGATGTGACCGAGGACCAGTTGGCCTGCACGTGTCCGCATCACGTTCACTGGAACACCTGCTGCAAACACATGGCCGCCGTCGAAATCACAACCGATGACGGGACGCTCGAGGCATTCCCATCGGAGGACGAACGTACCAGTGACCCGTACACTGGCTACGACACGTACGGCACCGTCGATCACACCTACTGGAAATGTGAGGGCTGTAGTACGGAAACCTCCCGGAAGGCGCTCTCACCGACTGCTGCTAACCCCGTCTCCCTTTTTCAGTTCTGCCACGGCAAACAACGCTGTCCGATGTTACCCAGCAAATGCTCACCGAAAGTGCGGCTGGTTCGACTGAACGCGACAACGTACCGACGATTGGGCGCGACCTGCTCAACCAAGCACAAACACACGTGGCTGACGTCGGGGCTGCGCACTTCCCGGACCTGCCGACTGATGCGATTATGTGGGAGATGTCTCCCCGTGCGAAACGGCAGGCAGATGTCACCACGTAGGACCCGACAACAGAGGAGATTACGATCAGACTCAGTTGGGACGCCTACGACGCGCAGGTCTGGGCGCTATTCAGTTCGCCGGTGCGCCATGAACTCATTCACGCGTGGCAGTCCTCTCCTGATGGACAACACGGACACGTCGATATGTGGACGATGGAGGCGATCTATCGGGCTGCCCAAAGCGGGCGAGTTGAACGAATCGAGCAGTGAGCTCACTCCTTAGACCGACTGAGTTCGATCCGGGTTTTTCGAACTATCATTTTATTACCATCCTTTGAGATACATTCGTATGAACCGTGTCAATGTAGGACTATTAGGTTGTGGTACCATCAGCGATACGTATCTTCGATCCGATGAAACCTTCGATATATACGATGTTACCGCCTGTGCGGACATCGATCTCGAACTAGCAGAGGACAAAGCAGCGGAGTACGACGTCACTGCATACGACGTAGAGGGGTTACTCCAAGACCCAGGAATAGAGCTCGTCGTCAATTTGACTCCGCCAAGTGTTCACGCCCAAACGTGCCGGCAGATACTCCGAGCAGGTAAACACGTGTACGTAGAAAAACCGCTCGCCACTTCCATCGACGAAGTCGCAGAAATACGCCAGATAGCCGATGAGAACGAGGTTCTCGTCGGCTCTGCACCCGACACATTCCTCGGGGCTGGTTTGCAGACCTGCCGAACGGTTATTGACGAGGGTAGAATCGGCGAGCCGATCGGGGCGACAGCAATTTGGACATCGCCTGGGCACGAACGATGGCATCCGAATCCTGATCTCTTCTATCAACGCGGCGGCGGTCCGCTGTTCGATATGGGACCGTACTATGTAACTGCGCTCGTGGCACTCTTGGGTCCAGCTGCTCGAGTATCAGGCTCTGTCACTCAAGGATTCGAAGAGCGAACGATCACGAGTAATCCACGACGTGGGGAACAGCTAACTGTGGAGGTCCCGACACACGAAACCGGTATCGTCGACTTTGAGAACGGTGCTGTTGCAAACCTTCTCTTCAGTTTCGATGTCCAGGGTTCGACGCTTCCGGAACCAACTTTTGAAATTTACGGGACTGAAGGGACCTTGAGTCTACCCGACCCGAACCATTTCAAGGGGCCAGTCAAGATTCGAGAACGAAACAAAGAGGAGTTCAAGACGATTCCACTCACACACAGTTATACTGACGGTCGGGGTGCTGGCGTTGCTGACTTAGCCTACACTCTTCGAACCGACTGGAACCAGCGGACGAACGTGGAAGTAGCTAGTCATGTGTTCGATATTTTAGCCGGTATTCGAACCTCCTCGAAAAAGAATCGGCATCAAGACATCGACACGGACTGTGAACGCCCTGCATTGCTCCCACAGTCATTCCCCGAGGAAATTAGAGAATGAACGCCCCAAAAAGGGCTGTTTGAAGAAGATTGGGTTCCATATCTTCGTTGCAATCGATGGTTTTCGGACACTCCAATGTAGTATGGATTGATCTATAAAACCGATAACCTTCTTTCTACTAACGCCCGATTTCTATTCTTGACCGGTATATCGGAAGTGCTCCGGAAAGCGCACGACATACGATGGCTAGCATTCACGCATCCGCGACCCATCGAGCGGCGTTTTGGAGTATCCGTCGGAATCCCTCATGTTCGAACGCGTCAGCGGTATGACCGAGCGAGACGTAACAAACGCGACCGTCGCCATACCTTCGAACCCAGAGAACAGGATATGATTCTAAATCAGGATGTTCCATCCGTGCGAGGACAGTAACCTCATCTTCGTCACAATCGACTTGATACGGTTCATCGAAAACTTCGAAATCCGAGACCCCATTTATGACCGGATGAGATACAGGCTGGACATCGACTTCGAAGTTTGATTGTACGGGATGATCTACAAAATGTCCACGAAGCAGTTCCCGTAGTTCCGGAATTGGCTCAGAGCGAGCATCGATACCGCCGTTACCGTCCGATACACTCGTGAGGTCCGCCGCACAGTGGATTCCAAGATATCCATTTCCCTCTGCGACAAACGACTGGAGTCCCGTGAATTGTTCGTCCGTAAGCGTGCTATCAGTAAGGTAGTCTATAACGATATCGTAGTCCGACAAACGCTCAAAGCGGGTCCGGTCTGTCGTTACGTCCACAGTAATCATACTTCCGAGCGCGACATCAATCTGGTTCCCAAAATCATCGAGTGAATGAAATGGAAACGTGTTTTCTCCGATCAGGATCGAATCTATTATCTTCATCATTCTGAATGTTAGATAAAGTTAAGGATAATGTTATGGTTCACGGTAATCAGAAATCATCAGACAGAGTGTTCCGGCGTTTCTTCAATTTTGTTTGCAACTGTTTCCATCACCAACTCCACGCTCGAAAGAACAGGAACGGGGATCTGTTTGGAGAGTCTGGTTTCTAAGTGACTCATGGATGCCTGTGCTAGGACGAGAACATCCGTTTCAGGAGCCAGTTCGCGAGTTATCTCAGTTATCAGTTAATCGTGACGCTCTCGATCGCGATTTTGACGCGCATTGAGGGCACCCTCAATGAGTTTCTTGCTCCCCGATACGTCCTTTTTGCGTTGAACGGCTTTCCGTCGAACGAGTGGTTAAATGCTTCGTGGAGTGTCCAAAATGAATATACACTCACACAAAACCAATCGGATAGTCTCGCTAATACCATAAGAATCATCGACTACTGCTCCATGAGAGAACAGCTCGAAGGAAAGAATGTCGTGAGCGACTCCTATGTTACAGGTCGATAAGGTACTGTACCCACTAAAAATCACGTTGGGGTTCTCAACGAGGAATTTTCCCATACATAAATATCGGTGTGATATCAGTACTTAGGTTCATATTCCATTTCCATGGCAATCGGGAGATGATCGGATCTATATTCACCTTCTTGAATCGGAAGCGTCCAATATGATTTAACAGCGCCAATATCTCCAATGAATATATAATCGATTCGTTCTTTAGGTTCGTCTGTAAATCCATGGTAAGTCCCCTCTGTCCCGTACACCGAGTCGATTTCTGCTTTCCGCCGTGAATCGATCAGCGCATTAGCTGATGTGCTTGTAGTATCAATTAACAGACGATACGGGTCTTGACTAGGCTCGGAGTTGAAGTCCCCAGTGATAATGACATCTGTACCACTTTCTGTACGATTATATGCTTGTTCTCGGATGAGTTTTACCGACTCCATTCGTGCTTCTTCCCCAACATGTGATAAGTGTGTGTTACAGAACCATATTTGTCTTTTTGTATGTTGATGACATAAACTGACCCAAGTCGCTACCCGGGGAAAATCGGCGTCCCACCCAATACTTGGTTTTGTTGGTGTTTCTGAAAGCCAAAATTCTCCTGTTTCGATCATTTCAAAGTCGGTATGGCGCCATCCGATCGGGACGAATTCACCTTCTCGGTGTCCATCTTTTCGCCCGACACCGTACCACTCATACTCGTCACTCAGTTCACGGAGATCATCGAATTGATGTGGTAGTGCCTCTTGTATTCCCAGTAAATCAGGCGCAATACTTTCGATCGTCTGAAAAACCTGATCTCTCCGTTTGTCCCATGAATATTCGTCGTCCGGATTGTCATAACGAATGTTAAACGAACATGCTCTGAGGGTAGATGATCGCCCCTCAAAAGAAGGTGGTTGCTGACTACGATCTGCTTGTTTGTGGTGTTTGAATTTGTCCATTATCACTTCATGCTCTTCCTGAAAAGCAATCCGTCAATGATTATTCATGCATGAGTTATATACTTTTGGTGAGAATGATCGATGAAGAGAAGTAAGTGGTGATTTATCATCGCCACACTATTTACTAGAGTTAGCCATTTTCAATATCGGATAATTTGTCACAGCGCCAAATAGAGTACAAGACAAATACCAGTAATATGACAAGAATGGTAATGTTTGCGAGGGTAAGGTAATACGACCCTGTATCTGGAGAAACTATCAGGAAGGAATATATGGATAGTAAGATTAGGACAATTATTATATTAAGCGCGATTTTTATCGCGGGGCCGGTAGCACAAACAACTTTCCAAAACTTCTCCATCATCGTCTAAAGCAACTCTTTGTGCTAATAATGCTTAATACCTATCTTGGTAAATGAGTTGCAGACTTTCGATTGGCACAAGACAAATATATAACTCGGATCTTTCAACTACAGATCATTCTCTATCTTTTCACTTCCCCAATAGGGATGGTTTTCTCTATATGCTCTAAAGCAGCTGACCCCGTGGTCCAGATCGTTTCCTCCTCCAAGCGATGGTGTTTCGTGTTTACATATCTCCCTAGCCTGAGGGCATCTCGTATGGAAACGACAGCCACCAGGAGGATTTACCGGATCGGGGATATCTATACCTTCTATCGGAGGGTCACCGCTTTCAGTATCAATATCCAAGTCGGTCGTCGACCACATCAGGACTTTTGTATATGGGTGTTGCGGATTTTTAATGATTTCTTCCGCCGGTCCGATCTCCACGATTTCACCGAGATACATAACTCCGATCCGACCACCACTCTTCCCGGCGAAATATCTGGCATTTGATAGATTGTGTGAAATAAAGAGATACGATGTGTCGAAGAGATCCTGTAGGTCCAACATCAAATCCATCATCTCGACACGCAGCGAGACGTCCAACGCGCTTACTGCTTCGTCAGCTAAAATGACATCTGGATTCAGCAACATTGCCCGAATAAGAGCAACTCGTTGTTTTTCACCTCCGCTAAGTTGATGAGGATATCGTTGAGCGTAATCCTCCGGTGGAGCCATTCCCACATACTCCAGCATACTCAAAACGCGGGCTTGCCGATCCTCTTGGCCCATATTTGATTTCCATCGTTTCAACGGTGCTTCAAGACTTGCCTTTATCTTACGATTCGGATTGAGAGAACTACCCGGATCTTGGTGAACCATCTGTAGGTTTCGACGAATCTCTTCGTAAGCAATGGTGGTATCCCCGACATCGTCTTTGATATCCCAAACATCTTGACCACGGTACGTGATCGATCCGTTTGTCGGTCGCTGGGCAGCAATGGCGGTCTTCCCGAGCGTTGTTTTTCCGCATCCACTTTCCCCGACTAATGCGACTACATCGTTTTCATATATGTCGAGGTTGATGCCATCGACAGCATGGACCTCGTCTGGATCGGCAAACAGACTTTGGAATAGACCCTGTTTTTGTTCAAAATAGACTTCTACATCCTGCATCGAAACAACGTGGTTCTCTGATTGTTCCCCTTCGTAGTTCGATATCTCTTCGGCTCGATCACCCTCATACGCTAATGGGATCTCACTTTCTGCTTCTTCCCAGTGGAAACACGCTGCTTGATGTTCGTCTGTAACTGTGTCGAATGAAGGTGCCATATCAGTACACTGGGCGTCTGCCAATGGACACCGAGGGTGATACGAACAACCTCTTGGTACATTCACTGGATCTGGGGCAGACCCCTCAATGGGACTCATTTCTGACAATGGAATCTCTAGATTCGGTACTGCACGGAGGAGTGCACGGGTATATGGATGCGATGGATGTCTAATTAGTTCATCAGCGGAACCGATTTCGACCAGCTCGAATGCATACATGACCGCTAACCTGTCGGCTAATCCAGCGACAAGCGGTAAATCGTGGGTGATGAAAATCACCGTTAGATCGTATTTCTGTTGGAGATTTTCGATTAATTGAAGTATCGATCTTTGCATCAGCAAATCCAATGCTGCAGTTGGCTCATCCATAACTAGTACGCTTGGTTCAAGAACCAGGCTGAGCGCGATAAGAACACGTTGTTTCATGCCACCACTGAGCTCGTGAGGATAGCAATCCAACACCCGATCCGGCTGAAGATAAAGATCGGACAGTAACTCATGAGCATTGTCCATTCCCTTTTCAATATTATAATCGTGTGCTCTCATTGTTTCCTCGAAATGAGTTCGAATGGATATCGTCGGGTTGAACGAACTTTGAGCCCCTTGGAAAACCATAGCAATTTCTTCCCACCGAAGTCTTTTGAGTTGGTTTTCAGTCAGATCGAGAATATCGATAGTATCCCCTTCTTCTGGATGGTAAGTTATACTACCGGACAGCTCTCCTGGTTTTACGACGGCATCCAGAAGAGCTGATGCTAACATCGATTTTCCACTACCGCTTTCACCGACGATCCCGATAATTTCGTCACGATAAATATCGAGATCGACATCGTGAAGAACGCGTGATTCTCCCCTATCCATATCGAAGCTAACATTTGCGCCCCTCATTTCCATGATAACGCTTTCATCGTTTCGAGGGCTCTCAATCAGTGACGAGTCGTTTTGACTTTGCGAGGTGATGTTGTAATTCGACATTTGTTTATTCTGATTTAATTTTTGATTTGTGATTCGGTGGTGATTCTACTTTCACCGTCTTCTTCGAACTGTTCGGTATTAACTGTCATATGGCGAGCCCTCACACGAGGGTTGAATATCCTATCAGTACCTTGTGCAAATAGTATCAACCCGAGAGATAATAGAATAATCGTAATCATAGGAACCAACAACCAGTGGATGATGTTGATACTATAAAGTGCTCCTCCGGTACTGTAGGCCAAATTCAACATTACTCCCCAATTGCGGTTAGTAAACGGTAATATCCCGAGGAAATACAATGCAACGGAGCTGAATATTACCCCACGTGCCGAATTCACGAAATTCACGGTAATATATGGCATCAACCCTGGTACAATATCCTTTAAAATGATTGTTGGAGTGGAGATTCCCATCAATCTAGAGGCTTCTACAAACGACTCATTCCGCAGTGTTAGTACTTGAGAACGGATCGCTCGTGCGAGTCCTGCCCATGCATTGATCGTGAGAATAATTCCTACCATCCATGGTTCCTTCGGATTGAGAATCACAGCGATTACAATAACTAACGGAAGCCCCGGAATTGTGATTAGAATGTCTGTTATCGTCATCAAAATCCGATCGATGTTTCCTCCCTTGTATCCCGAGAGCGCTCCGACAATAGTAGCCAATACTGTTGTGAATAAAGCACCAGCTGTAATCATCTCGAGCATCGCTGGGGTTGCATGAATTGTCCTCGCTAGAAGGTCATCTCCAAGATTGTCAGTCCCAAGGGGGTGTGCAAAATTCTGGAACGGTTTTATTAGCTGGGCCCCATCACCTGGTTGTGTTGGAGGTACCAACATGACGCCCACAGTTCCCATGAGAATATAAAATAGAATAATTATCGATCCAACCCGAGCTCGTCGATCACTCCAAATGATCTGAATAGGAGCAATTACCCATTCTTGTATTGTTGATCGATATCGTTCTCCACGAGTCATCGTATCTGGAGACAATTGCTCGAACGGCAAGTCAGACGCGTCCGCATTCCCACCATCTGTCCTCTTTTCAGTAGGACTCACGGTTGCCACCTCCTGTACCAGCACGCGGATCAACTTTCTCATACGTCATATCTGCGATGAATATACCCAGAACGACAGCAATCGTGATGATCAAGAATGCACCTAACATGAGCGAATAATCGCGTGAATCAATTGCTGCATACATATAATATCCTACTCCTTGATATTTGAATATCTGTTCCAGAATAACCGATCCACCAAACATGAATCCGATCGAGATCATCAAGCCGGTGTACATCGGGAGTATTGCATTTCGACCAACGTATCGGAGTGCGATCTGCCGTGTCGAAAGCCCGCGTAGTCGAGCAACTCTGAGATAGTCTTCACCGAGAATGCGTATACTATTCCCACGCATTGAGAGAGCTTGCACCCCGAAGCCAGTCAGTACGAGAGAGAATATTGGAAGTGCTGCATGAAAGAGTGCACTTTGAAAGAACGGGAGAGTTCCGGGTGCCACATCCGACGAGACTCGACCGCCGGTTGGAAACCACGATAGCTGATATCCAAGAACGTATACTAATACTACGGCTGCAATGTAGTATGGTATTGAATTGAACAGAGTTGATATCATGGTTGCAACGCTGTCAAATCTACTACCCTCAAGATAGCCCATTACTGCTCCAAGACTAATCCCGATGGTAAACGTCAGGAGTAACGAAATTGCCATGATAAAAACGGTCCAAGGTAACGCTGCCGCGATTATACTTGAGACACTCTCTCCGTTGTAAAAGATCGACTTACCGAGATTCCCGGTAAGTAGAGACGACATGTAATCCACATATTGTATATAAATTGGTTTCTGAGGTTGCACATTGGTGTAAACTTCGACTAACCTGTTCACCTGGGACATGCTCATACTGCCACTTCGGGATTGCATCATCTTCGCCCGTATGGAATCCATCGGTCCACCCGGTAATAATCGAATCAATCCAAATGACAGTGTGCAAACAATGAATACCGTAAAGATCGCTTGCGCAGCTCGTTCCACAATGTGTCTAGTCATATCTTACCAATATAATGTACGTATATTGTATTTATGCATTTCCTAAAAAAATATTATATAAATTAATTTTAAATAAAGATATCTATGATTCAACTTTTATTTGGGAGAAATAGCACCAGTCTTCACAGCCCAAAAGGCAGGGAATCGAACACCCATTACGTCTTCATCGTTAGACGGGACATCCCAGTCTTTTTCGTTTATCCACGCTTGGTCCATCCTTTCAGACATCTGCAACTTCGGCAAAGTAATGTTATAGATCCAAGCAAGCTGACCAAGCAGCTTTTGCTGTTTTTCCTTACTCGTCGTTTCAGACAACTCAATTACCATCTTTGACGGCTTGACTTTCTTTTCACCATTTGGATTTTCTGGAGGCCATGGGACCGTGACTTGATCGGGGAGGTTTCGCCATTCAACCATATCTTGACTGACAAACGCACTCCTGTAATCGAAGAATGGATACGACTCGTTCCATTCTCCCCAGCTATCCCCCTGCAATCTGAAATCACTGTTTCGGATTTGCTTACTGAGGCTTACTCCTTCTATCGTCTTCAGCTCCGCCTGTATTCCAAACGATTTCAATTGGGGAACGATAGTCTGGACACCACTAACGTAATCACTCAATCCAGAATCAACTTTGATTGGTGCCTTGAGCGGTTTTCCATCTCCACGCACCCACTTGTTTCCTTCTTTGCTATACCCCGCTTCTTGAAGCAGCTTCGTCGCTTTCTCTTCGTTTGTTTCATACTTATTTAACGAATCGACGACGCTACTTGGTAGGTACTTCTTTGTGGCGAAAGGTGACGTCCCAGTGGGGACCTTGATTGGTTTTCTCGTTCGTGGACCGACGTTGTTCGCAACTGTTTTTCGATCGATGATGTGTGCGAGTGCTTGTCGAACCTTCCGCTTGCCAAAGTCCTCATCATCATGATTGAACACCAATGCAAAATCGGCATATTGGGTGAAATTGACTTCACGGATTGAATCTGGTAAGCTTTTATAAACGTCTGGTGGAACGTAAGTGCTTCCGTATCCATCTATATTTCCAGAAGAGAGAGACGCCCAGCGGTCCTGGTTGCCACTTGCGTATTTAAATTCATAATTTTTTACACTGATGTCATCTGCCCACGGATGATCCTTGTAGACACTCAGTTCAAATTTGCTGTTAGTTGTCTTGTCTACCTTATATGGGCCATTTCCGGTTGGTTTCTCACGAGCGTAATTGAGTAGGTTAGCTATCGCCTTGTCGCGCTCGTCTCCTTCTGAAGCGTTTTCGATTTTATTCAGATATTCTTTAAATACGTATGCAGGTGCATGGACCCGAGTTGGGAGGATATACCGTTTGATAACAGTAGGGTTGAGCTCACCAATAAGTTTGAATTGAACGGTAGAGTCATCCTTGGCAGTGACTGCATCGAGATAATTCCAAACCAGATCCCCCTCATATTTGGCGAGACGATACTGGACTACAACATCGTTTGCAGTGACTTGGTCACCATTGTGCCAGGTCTGTTTTCGTAAGGAAACCGTCATCATATCTCCATTGACGGTCCATTTTTTTGCTAGTGCAGGCTCGAACCCCTTTGTGTTATCATTGAACTCCGCAAACGAATCATAAACAATATTCACTAACGAAACCGGCCAATTTGAGAGATTGTATGGGTTCCACTGGGCGTCCGTTGGTACCGTCCAATTTGCGTTTGTGAACACAGCCCCTTTCGAGCCACCACCACCATTTGATCCACTTGGGCTTGCTGGGTCCGATTGACTGCATCCTGCGATACTAGTGGCGATACCTGCAGCACTGCCTGCTAGTATTTTCCGCCTCGTCACTAATGTTGATTTGCTCTGTCGTTCTGGTCCGACCATGATTAATGTACATACTTATCATATATATACGTTTGCCACTAAAAATTAATATTATCTAAATTATTATTTATAGCATTGAGATGAAATAGATCTGTCCGGTGGCGATTCTGTTGAATAGATCAAACAATAACGCTTCAATCGGACCTATTTGCTGCCCACCGTGTAGCATTAGTAAGTATTTGCTGGATAGTTGGGTCGTGGTAGATCCGGAATTCCTCGTGACCAGGTCGGAAATAGAATCCACGACCTGCTCCAAACGTAAACGTAACGCCTGACCGAAACTCACCACCATCTTCAAAGCTACTCTCGAAAATGACTTGATCGGGTTCAGGGATATCGTAGGGCTCTCCGAACATTTCTACCTTCGGTAACGAGAAGTCGTCTATCCCGGTTGCTATCGGGTGTGATGGCGAAACAACCTCAATTTCTTCCTTCTCTTGCTCGTTTCGAACAGCACCAAGATCGCCAGACGTGCCAATTAAGCGTTTATACGGTTTTGCGTAGTGACCAGAGTGGAGGCCGATATAGCCGGCCCCTTTCTCACGTACGCACTGCTCAACTCGATTAACCGTCTTTTCAGAAACGTCATCGTGACGTAGATGGCCCCACCAAAGAATTACATCGCACCAATCTAGTAAATCGTTACTAACTCCCTGTTCATCGTCGTTTATAGAAATCGCCTTCGCTACGATGTCACGATTTTCATTGAGGTGTTCAGCGATGGTTGTATTGACATCGTTTGGGTAAACATCGAGTGGAGTAGTTCCTTCAGACCAGACTGCCGCGTGGATGGATTGTCGTTTCATAACACAACTCTATGGCTATCTCGTATTAACTTAATTGTTCGCCTCTAAATATATTATTTAAAAAACTTTTAATATGATTTTAGATATTTAATCCGTTCTTGAACTGATTCCTATCTCTTCTCTCTCTTTTTCATCCCACGGAAGGGAAGCAGCGTCGACCGTCTCGCCAATCGTACTCGATATGAACGCAGCTTCGGTTAAACGCGTGACTCGAAGACCAAACTGACCGGGCACTGCCGGGGAGGAACCGGATAAGATTGCATCAGAGAACGAATTGAATTTCTTTGCTGTGAGGGTTTTATAATCCGGATCTTCGAACGAAGTTACGTAGTCGTTCCCTCGTTCGGTAACGAGCAAATTGCCATCGTTATACTCGATATGTCCATCAGTCCCCCAGATAGTAATCTGCTCTTCAAAGGAGCTGCCGTCTCCTGAGACACCAATACTCGCAATGATTTGCTGTCCATTGTTTGTCCGTAGTTGGGCGGAAACTGCGCTATTGACGTCTACATCTTGGTCCCAATTATCGGTAACAGCTGTTACTGCTCGTGGAGATGTATCAGTAGTCCAAAGGAGGACATCGAGCAAGTGTGAGCCTGAATCTATCAGTTGACCACCACCAGAGAGTGCAGGGTTGGTTCTCCATGTACCGCCAATCGATTTTATCCAATTTTGGGCCAAGTAGCAAGCGACCATGTGTACCTTTCCTATTCGACCAGAGTCAATCACACGTCGAATTTCTTGATATGCCGGATGGAAATGGCGTTGATAACCGATTTGAAGTACTAAGTTATTCTCATCAGCATATCTATTCAACGCCACTGCCTGTTTAGTCGAGATGACCATCGGCTTTTCTAAGTGGACATGAAGCCCTCTCTCGAGACATGCCATCGCCTGTTCAAAATGCAGTGAGTGCGGAGTGACTATGTTGATCGCATCAAGCTCGGATTCGTGTTCGTCAAGTAACTCGTGGTAGTCTTCGTATGCTGGGACTCCGAAATCGTTCTCAAATTTTTTGCGGCTACTTTCATCAATATCCGCACCACCGACGAGCTGGATATCGTTGAGTTCGGTGCAGACTTGGCTTTGTAGATGGCCTAATCCACCGATACCTATCGCGCCTAGTTTGACAGCCATGCATATAGCGAACCATACGGAGATAAAAACATACCGATTATAATTGAAATAAGATACAAACTTAAATTAATATATTAAATACATAACTATATTAATTACCAATAAAGTCAAATTTGTAGTTTGTCCCTGCTATTCTATTGGATTGTCCTGCCTTCACCCGGATGACTACGTCTCGTAGCGGTTGATTCTTAACGATTGGATGTGAGAAATTCGAGTTCACCGAACGAGGGGCGTGTGTATTACAATACTATGTCTGTAATTCTCCCGGCACAGTGCTAAAACTGTCATCATCTGTTTAACAAAAGGGTTTATATAGTGTCTAGGGAAATAAAGCGATATGCTCGACGGCGATCTCAAATCACTTCTAACACGGTTTGGATTACAGAATAAAGAGATTGATGTATACTTAGTGTTAATAGATGAAGGACCGACGACAGTAAATGAGATATCATGCCGTGCAGATGTCTCTAGAAGACACGTTTATACGCTCGTAGAAAAATTAGAAGAGCGTGGATTTGTGAAGATAAATGACTATATTACCCCAACAGTCATTCAACCAACCCCCCCGGAGCAAATCTATGAAGATATCACCTCTACGGCAGATAGAATGCGCGACAAGCTGGAAGCCACCATCAATACAGAAGCTTCACCAGCCGATTCTTTCGAGGTTCTGAAATCGAGGAAAACGGTGATCAAGCGTATACGCCAGATCTTACAGAACGCAGAGGGACAGGTGATAGTTACCATCCCTGCAACACTAATCTCTACGTTGTCCGACTCTCTCAAAGCTGCCGTTAACAGAGGTGTGTTTGTACTACTGTTAATCTTTAAAACCGGAGATAAACAGATTGATCTATCTAACATTGAGTTAGATCCACTTGCTCACATCGTACGCGTACGTGAAGTCGAAATTCCGGTAATAGTCTCTGTAGACCACTCGTGTGCTCTTGTTGCACCACGTGGGGTAATTACACAACCGAATCATCACGTCCATGCAGTTCGACTGGGACAATCATATATCGAACCGATAATTTCAAAATCCATCTTGAATACCGATTGGAATCTTGGGAACGAAGTGTTTGTGAAGACTGCATGTGAGCTCCCTCAGACGTTTTGGAATCTAAAACATGCCGTTTTTCAGGCGTCTTTACACTCTCAAGCGGGGACATCGCTGAAAGCAATTATCGAAGCTCATCGAGTTGGAGAAAGTGGAGACAAGTCGCAGATCGTCGGACAAATAGTTGATATTGAGCAACGTATCGTTAATCCCTTCACTACATCCGATATCGGAAAATGTACTTTTAGGATCAATCTTGAAGACGGTGACATAGTAAGCATTGGTGGCCCAGATGCATATCTGGAGGATTACGGTGCATATAAAATCACCCTGGATTCAATCTAATGAATTAATATTACACAGTTCTAATTTGGGTGAGCTAGAACGGTTTACAACATCTGGAAGAACGCGAGTCATGTCTGTAATTGATGGCCCCAATACAGTTTGGAAACGATCAGGAACGTGTGGATCGAATTCCTATTTCCGAGCTTCGACAGCGGCAGACTGTTTATTTATACTCCGGATTTCTTGCATCGTTTCGGGATCAAACTTCGGTTCGCGATCGTAGGTGAGTAGACCGTTAACTTCTTGTTCGATATCATAGAGTTGAGTGTAGCAGAATAAGCCAATCCCCTCGTTTTCGAGAAGTGCCTCAGTGAGGCCACGGTATCGATCTAGAAAGTCGTCAATGCTTTCAGGACGATTCCCATATCCCCAACCTTCCTCGTTATCGGGATTCCACCAGATACCGCCATACTCGCTAACAAAACTCAATTCGTTCGCATATTCTTTATCTCCATAATCGACCTGGAGTTCGTTGCCCTCTGCGATGCACTCATACCGCTCACGAAATTGGTCCACGTCCTGAGTGTAATCATGGATATCGAGTAGATCAGTCTCTACATGGATGTAACCACTCGTATCGATCACCGGTCGCGTTGGATCGATTGCCTTCGTAGTACGGTACACTGTGCGAAGTAAGTCGTTGTTCTGATCAGGTGGTGTTTCATTGAATGGTGTCCAGCCAACGAGTGACGGGTGGTTATAGTCTCGTTCAAGGACTTCGATCCACTCTTGCAGAAACGGACTAAGATTCGATGGATCCGTGTGGTCTAATCCCCAGTTAGCGTGCTCTCCCCATACAAGGTAGCCCAACCGATCTGCATGGTATAGAAACCGAGGCTCGAATACCTTCTCGTGGAGCCGTGCTCCATCAAAACCAAGGTCTTTTGCAAGATTTATATCGGTTATGAGCGCATCGTCGGACGGTGCTGTATAGAGACCATCCCGATAGTATCCTTGGTCAAGGACTAATCTTTGAAATCGAGGCTCGCCATTAAGGTGTACGACTCCGTCCTTCACATTGACGGAACGTAGCCCAGTATAGCTTTCAACTTCGTCCACCACCTTTCCATTACGACAAAGTTGGAGTGTGAGATCGTATAGATTCGGAGATTCTGGAGTCCATAAATGAATCTCATCCAGGTTAATTGAACATCGACTCGTCGTTCCTTCGATAGCCATCGAACTTCTACCAACAACTTTGTCTCCAAAGGTTGTCTCAATCTCTAACTCCAATCCCCGATTCTCACCGGAAATTGAGACTGTCGCATATATTTCCCCAGTAGTAGAGTTTGTATCGAGCTGTAGATCATCGATGTATGTATCGGGCACTGATTCCAACCAGGTGGATTGCCAGATTCCAGTGATCCGAGTATAGTTAGGTCCTTCAGATTCATATTGACGGCTCTGTTTACCAGCTGGTTGATTTCCTGATCGTACATCATCTTCGGCACAGACAGTGATCACATTTCGTCCAACTTTGACGTAGTCAGTAATGTCGAACGTAAACGGTGTGTAACCGCCACGATGTGTTCCCACAGATTCACCGTTTATCCAGACCTCAGTTTCGTAGTCCACAGCACCGAAGTGAAGATGTAGACGACTATCGAGATCAGCCTCAGTGATTTCAATCTCACGTCGATACCAGACTGCCTGCATAAAATCACAGTAGTTGATCCCAGAGAGTTTACTCTCCGGTGGGAACGGGACGGTGATCGTTCGTTCGAGGGAATCGGCTGTTGGAAGTCCACGGGATCGTCCCGAGTTACCATGATCGATCTCGAATTCCCACTCGCCATTTATTGTTCTCCAATTATCACGTCGAAGTTGTGGACGCGGATACTCCGTTCTTGGAACTGTATCGGATGACATCTTCAGTTGGATTAGTACCGGAGACGGTCTAAACTTATCGGACCATTAGGATCTAATACGTACTCAAAATACAGATTTGACGCTTTGACACTGACCTACTAGGCTAATAATATATTAATTCTATAAAAAAATTAATATGATTTAATCACTTATATGGTTTGGAGCTCAGCAAATGGACCGCAATCAGTCATACGACAGTACAGAGAACAGCTTCGAATTTAACCGACGTCAATTCATGTGGGGAGTCAGCGCATCATCAGCGCTTGGAATATCCGGCATTGCGTCTGGTACTGCGACAAGTGAAAACGGTCATCCCATGTACAAGGGGATCACATGGCCGAAGAACCAAGCTCTACCCAAGTTTCGGAAGGCGAAATACCTGGATGTTCTTGACATCCGTGAAGTGGAGTTTAGCCATCTATTTCTCACTACATTACAAGGAGTAGTGAATCGAAAACGACCCCGTATATACATCATTACTGACTTTGAAGAAGGACCACATACTTGGATTAGCGAGTTCGATGTCGATTATACTGTTCACAACACCGAAAGTGAGATCCAGTCCGTTATCGACGACTATATTGACGAGATCAGAACAGTGATCGTGTATGATCCAGATGTTCCTGCATCCGTTAATGTGGGTACCACGATCGCAGGGGTAGAAGACGGGGTTGTCACCGATCATAAACTAGGGATGGAGTTGATCAATAAGTACGATCATCTCGATCTACGGGATCTCCGTGGAAAGTTCGATGATGCACAGACTGCGTATCAATGGCAACTGGATGAATATTGGTCAGAGACAAGTGATCGGCATATCGTTGGTTTATCTGGTGGTGATGATGTACCAGTCGAGGAGATCCCAAGTGAACGTCAAGACTATTATGATGTAGTCTTGGCTGAAAGCAACCAAATACGAGACAGTTCGAACCACGATGTGTATGAAGTTGATCTTTCTTCGTATCTCGGTAGTAACGCTTTCTACCTCCGATTCGATGATGCGTTCGAGGATGATGGTTGGGGCCCAGGAGTGTACAGCATTCGTGTAGAAACGCATACTGGTAATACTGTCGCCGACTTCCAGCCTACTACTGATGATGAAGATCAATATCTATATGATCCAAACAATTCGAAAGTAAAAGAAAATTTGAAATTAAGATTCGCAGACATGGGTGCCTACTTTATCTATAAATTTCAGACGCCCACTGAGGCGACGGGATTGACCGCCTACATAGAAATGGAAAATCAGTTTGAAGTTGCAGCAACGACTACCACGCCCCCCGATCCATCCGAGACTGTGTTCAAGCCATTCTCGAAATTCCGCGATTATGCGGTTGCAACACGGGCCTTGACGCTGTGGCCTAATGGGGATATACAGGATCTGTTTGGGACGGTTCTCGATAGATTGGAACCAAACAGTCCCTACCTTGGGTGGTTCGGTAGTGATTTCGAGGGAGAAGTAAGTGGCGTCGAGCAGTGTTCACAGAATTCAGTCTATGTTGGGGCAACCGATTATTTTGACAATATGACTGTCTTCTCCGGTGTGAACGCAAACGTTGGCTGTCGGCATTATCATTGGGGAGCTGATTGTCCTCAGCTGGAGAACAAGGTGTATGTTACTCTTACGTATACCGAAGGAGACAACCTACAATATAATCAACATCGAATGCGATACCTCTGGGATGATGACGCTCGTGGTGAAATACCGATAAATTGGTCAACATCACCACAATTAGCGGACGCAGCTCCGTCGATCCTGTCACACTACCAGCGCACCGCAACTGAAAACGACCACTTGACCTGTGGTCCATCCGGTCTTGGATATATGTATCCACGTCCGTGGCCAGATGAAACGCTGGAGGAATTCACGAAACAGACAGCACGCTATATGCGACGGACTGATCTCAATACCATATATATGTTGGATCGTGAAAGTGGCGAGAACGTGTCCCTAAGTGCCGAAACCATCAACCAATATGCGGAAGATATCAATCCAAAAGGGGTCACGCTCAATTTCGGCGGTGAAGTTCCAGCGGAGACCGACATCCTTAATGATCGACTTGCCCGAGCTGCCGGTCCCCTCGTTAGCGATGCAGATCGGCTTGTCGACGTAATCGAATCGGAAACACCCGACGACTGGAACGGGGAATCACCAGTCTTCATCGCCATCGGTCTCCTTGCGTGGAACCTGACTCCCACCGAAGTCGTGGAAGGGCTTGAAGATCTTGGGTCCGAATACGAGATCGTAACTAGCGACGATTTCTTCGATTTGGTCTGGGAGGAAGGTGATCAGTGAAATAAAGATCAGTGTCGGTTGACGACTACAGCTTAACGAGAATTGTTTTGATATCGAAGGGATCAAACGGCAGATCGACGGTACCCGGATTCGAGAGGGACAGGTTCGATTTTTCATCCTCGATAAGATTCATCGTCGATGCTGCCTGCACCGGAAAGTCAAATTCGAGTGTGGCCTCGGTCTGTCTTCCCCAGGCTTCGTAGAGACGGATGACGAGTGCATCATCATAGTCTTCCGCCCGTTTGATCGACTCGATGACTACACCCTCGCCATTTATTTCAATCGGTGCGTGCTCGGTACGCTCTTTGACCGGGCGAATAAAAGATGGGACATTTATCTCATAGCCTGTTTCGACGACAGAGCCTTCTTGAAGGGATCCACTGTGCGGATAGAGGGAGTATTGGAATTGATGATGACCGCGATCCGCTTCGGGATCAGGTGAATTCGGTGCACGTAATAGTGACAACCCGATATCCGCGTCATCGACGTGAACACCATACTTGCAATCATTCATTACCGATACGCCATACTCATGCTCTGAAACATCGACCCAGTATTGATGTGGCTCTTCGAAAACCGCCTCGTCCCATGACGTATTTTCGTGCGTCTCCCGTTCGATGTGGCCAAATTGAATATCATAGGTTGCAGTGTTCGTATGGACGTTTATCGGGAAATGGACCTTCAACAATCGTTCCTCCTCATGCCAATCGACGTCCGTTTGGAAATCAATCCGTCCTTCCCCCCGTTCCAGCGAAATGTCTTGGATTAGGGTAGACTCCTCGAACTCTCGTTTCTGTCGAATCGTCGCTTTGACAGGCCCAGATTCGATGATGTCCGTTTCGACTGGGGGACTCAATTCGTCACCGACGGCAGTTACGTCCTGGTCGATATCCCATGCATCCCAGGCTTCGGGATGGTCTCGATAACTCACAAACCGATTACCCGGCTTGGATAATATCTCTCGACTCGCCTGTTTATCGTAGCAGGTAATTGTGCCATCATCGTTCAGGTCAACACGTAGCTGGGCATTCTCGATATGCGATGAGGAAACCGTCAACGGATCATTCTCAAATGCTGGTTCTCCTTCGATGATTTCGATCGTTGTCGTCCCGAGTGCGGGAACCTCATTCGTTCGAACGAATAGGGCATTCGAGCCCGATTCTGAACGTTGAATTGGTAATGGGACCCCATCGTTCGAAATAGCAACTAAATTCTCCTCCAAGTCATCCGGGAGCATTTCCGGATCTATCTCTACAACCATATCCCGCGCCCAGGACAATGAGTTCGTGACACAGATGAGGTTTGATGATTCAGCGGTCGTTACAAGACTCCTCAAGGCGTCATCCGTCACCGATTTAGTCGTCTCGAATACGCGCTCATAATCCCGTTCAGCATCAGCGTATACCTCTGTAACAGATGACCCCGGGAGAATGTCGTGAAATTGGTTGAATAGTAATCTCTTCCAGGCCTGCTCCAAGTTGGTATGTTGGTATTCATACCCTTCATCGTAAGCGAGCGCAAGTGAAGACCAAAGTTCTGCTTCTCGGAGAGCGAACTCTCCTTTTCGGTTATTCCGTTTGGTTCGAGCTTGCGTCGTCAACGTTCCTCGATGCATTTCGAGATATAATTCGCCGACCCACGTTGGGAGATCGTCAGTTGATGCAGAGAGTCTATCGAAATAACCTTGTAACGACCCAAAAGAGACGTCGGGAAGCGATCCTATTTCGTTGATGATTTCCCGGTTCTCAATCATCTCTCGTGTCGGCCCACCACCACCGTCACCCCAACCAAAGAGATACGCGGTTTCCTCGACGATATCGTTTTCATCGTTTTCGAGGACGGAATCTCGAATCTGTTTAACGCTCATGTCCCCATTGTAGGTATCTGCTGGTGGAAAATGGCTGAGAACCGATGAGCCACCGATTCCTTCCCATTTGAAAGAGGTGTATGGGATATCATTGACGTTGTTCCAGCTCAATTTTTGGGTGAAGAAGTAGGGACAATCGGCGGCACGAGCGATTTCTGGAAGCGACCCACTGTAACCAAACACATCTGGAATGAACGTGATCTGTGGGTCAATATCGAATTTGTCACGGAAATACCGTTTCCCGAGCAAATATTGTCTCGCCAATGCTTCACCACCGGCGAGATTGATATCTGATTCAACCCAAAGTGCGCCTGTTGGCTGCCAAGTCCCCGTATCGATCTGTGACTCTATTCTTTCAAAAATTGACGGATACCGATTGCGGACGAATTCATACAGATGTGGTTGTGACTGAAGGAACGTAAATTCAGGATACTCCTCCATCAACTTCAGCACGTTCGAAAACGATCGTGCCCCTTTTCGAGTTGTCTCGGACCAAGGCCAGAGCCAAGCAAGGTCAATATGTGCATGACCTACCGCGGTGATATCATATCCAGTTAGGTCCGATCGCAAATCTGCTTTTAGCTCGTCAAGAATGCTGAGCGCGTTGGAAGCTGTTCGTTCATATGATGCTTCGTCGCCAGCATCAAATGCGAACGCATGGCTGGCCTCGACAAGCCCACGAGTGATCTTATTCCAGTTCGGCGATTCTTCGGGTATCTCCTTGCGGAGATCGTTGAGTAGGTTGTAATTTCGGGCGAGTAGTTTGACTTTCTTGCGCTCTGCATATATGTGGGCAGTATCGAGAACGAATTCTTCGACATCGAGAAGCCCCCACAATGTTGTAGTCCCTGCTTCGATCAGAAGGTCAAACGATTCGTCACCTTCTGCCGAGTCCGTCAAACGTAATTCATCGTGTCCATCATCGAACGCCTTCCATGGTTCTCCATTCCGGTAACAGAGTGCCTCCAATCGAGGAAGTTGCTCTGCCTCTGTAGGCTGTTTAAGTGGTTCAACTCGAAATTTGAGGCTAACTGGGTGATCCCTCATCGATTCTGGAATGGTAAACTGCAAACGGAACCAGACGTTATCTCCGAGTGCAAGCCGATCGGGAAGCAAATCACCCGTGAGAAGATCAGTTTCCGCATCCCGACGGTCATTTGACGTCGTATTTCGGTTGCGATGCCATCGAAAGCCAATTTCACATGGTGAAAACTCGGAGAATGAGAGAGTAGATGGTTCTCTGAACTCAGCAGTCTTGTAGTATGATATGCTGTCGACGGGATCTGACTCCAGTATTGCCACATCTTGGAGCCAGTTCGACGAATCATTAGCTCTCTTCGATCGCGTAACGTCTAGCATGCGTATCAAAATTCTATTCCAAGTATTAAATATTATGCGAGAAAATAATCAAAATGAGGGTGACAATTGGGCAAATAACTGATGCTTAAATTCTCCTCTGTTAAGGATAGAGCGCCTCGATCCGTAGGTTGACAATCATAAATATTTTGATCCAACAGCAACGACGTATCGCTGGGTGGATTCTGTGTCATTGGTTGAGTCTCGGATCGGTGTTCTATAGGCGACCCCTTTCTTCCAGTTCTAAACCGTGTGGCCTGGAAGACCGGTCGACACAGATGGCCAGCACCAACCAATTCTCATGGAAATTCAGTTTCAGTGATTTTCAACCTCTCTGTACGACCGTCATAGATATCATAACGGGAAAATTCAAGAGTCGATCATCGATTTCCCGATCGATGCAGAAATCGTCTTCAGCCACAGTAGCGATTTCAGCGACAGTCATCTTCTGATCCTTGGCCATCTCCCGAAAGATATCATCACCATTCACGACCGAGAATCCACACTCATCAGCCAGCATTTCAGAGAGCGTTGATGTGCCAGAGGCTGGTGGCCTGGAGAGTATGACAAGAAATTGCTGTCCCATGTCTTTGTTGTGCTACACTGGGAGTTGTCTTTTTGGGGTCAATTACCTGAACATCTCTTTGACCCCAATACAAGTGTATATTAGCTAAGAATACATATTCAAATTTAATGGCTATTCATGGTACCCGAGCTCTCAGGATTTTTGTCTACACAACAATCGGCATTGCTGCTATCGGTAGCAGTCTAGTGATAAGTGATCGACTACTCGGCACTACCTATTGGCCGAATACTGCCGAGTATGGACGGAATCTCTTCATCTTTGCACTCATGACCTATTTACTGGCTCCTGATCGCGATATCACGGAACGATGGGAATTGATTGTCATTGTCTCGCTCTCAACTAGTGTCTGGGTGATGGTGATTGCAGCTTACACAGCTCCAGAGGGTATCCTAATAGTCTTATCGTTCATACTGATTCTTCTTGGAGTCGTGGTTGGCGCCCACGGGAAATACCGACAGTGGGCAAATCCCCCAGCCCAGCATTAGCGGACAGCAGTGGACACTCGGAAAAGGCACAATCCAAGTAGTCCGCCCAGTGTCTCAAGAACAGCGGCAACTACGGCCCCAACAATAATCGTCCACAGAATACGGAATGTAAGACCTAGCATTTCACCACCAATTCCCATGCCAGCGAGATGGATACCGAATCCTGCTGCGAGCGCTAAGGTGAATAGCCACACCCGACGGAGACTCTGATCCTGGACGGCAAGCACTGCACAGTCAGTGAGCAGTCCGACTGCAAGATATTCTAACCGAAGAAATTGGAATACGGGCAAGTCAAACCGTTTTACCACAACAAGAAACCCAGCAGAACACACAAACAACCCTAAAGTGATCAATACAGTTTGTAATCGCGTTCGTTGATCAGTTAATGATGATGTCAAAACACTCACAATCAGCATTACAAATCTCATCAATATTTCGACTACCAATTGGGGATTGATTCTTAGTGAAATGATGATTCTGAGTATTCTCCAATGATTCTCATCTTCTTCCTTTATGACTGCCTCATAATAAGTTTCATTGACCTCTCATTATAGTCACCCTATCACTTCTAGAGCCATTCTCTCTAAGCAGAGTTCAAGCGATCGTAGCTATGCTTAACGGGCTTGAGTTTGCTCACTCGTCATCAACAGTGATATAGACATTCTACCCAGCAGATCGGCTACATCTAATCCGTACTAACCCCGATATATCCCGGTCAGAATATAGAACGTAGAATCATCAGAATGCTACGGATGTCGCCCGACAGACCGGCCGATGCCAGCCAGTCGAGACAATTAACTAGAAAACCTCGATTGGCTCATCAAACTCGAGGTGAAAGGCAGTCTTTGCTCCTCGTTTTGTGAGGAAGATTAGAGCGAATCGTTGTGCTGGTCGGCTGGATCCTGTTGCTCATCGACAGCATCCGTAAACAGATCCTCATCCAACCCCTCTTCGAATTCGTTACCATTGTCTTGGGCCGAAATCGCCAGTGTGAGCAGCTCTTCGACCGCTTGTTCTTGATTGAGAAAATCACCTTGTTCGACAAGCCGATCAATATCACTCTCGATGCGGTCAGGCAAGGCGACCTCAAGTGTGACCATAGACACAATCCGTTCTCGAGATAGTTAACTCTCGGGCTAGTTTCTCGATGTGTAGTAGTATCATTTATCCAGTTTTGCTGTTTCCTACTCTTTCCTCGGAACAATCTTCGAAATGCATGAAAATGAATCACCCACTGACTGTGAAGCTGCCGAGACGGCACAGCAACGCGCACAATGAGAACTCTTCCGCTTCAATGTTGAATCTTCGATTTGACCAGAATTCCCATATTGGGCGATCAGACCAACTTCTGAGAGGGATTTTGTCTATCTACTCCAGTGAAATTGTTCGATCGGCCCATTCTCGGAGAATCTTGACAGCCTCACGTTCGCAACGCGAGACTGGATCGTCTGTCCCGAGTTCATTGCTCTCAAAAGCGTTCATCACTACGCATTCTGCGTCTGTACAATAGGTCGTGAACTTTTGAAGATCAGATTTCGCGTGCTGAAGCGGTATGGTGGAATCATTGATAAATACTGCTCGGGGTTGGGGAGCCTCATCGAGAATTCGTTCCGCTCGCTCGGCGTTATCGCCGGCGAGTGCGACCATCTCCTCTTCAGTCTTGCCTTCCGATCGCGGGGCATGCGCATCGAGGACACCGTACCATACTCGATCAGGAATCGTCGTAAAGCGGTCGAGCCTGCCGCCGAGCACCCATCCGTCGCGTTCGACCTCGGGTGCGAACTCTATGACGACTACGCCCTCGGTACCCTTCTGTTCGATCCAAGCATCGAGCGCTTGGGCGGTGAGACGGGTCTTCCCAGTCTGAGAAGGGCCGACAATCAGGGTCGAACCGGAGAGTGGGAACGGCAGGTCGGTCATCTGATGGCTGTCTCTTCACGGGCATATTTTCCAAGGAGGACGAGAGTCGCGATCCCGAGGATGACGGCAAACGCTAGGACGATCCCCGACGCCGAATCGATGCCGCCTGCAATCTGTTCGCGAACGAAGTTCACTGCAAGCGCCCCCGAAACGAGAAGTAAGGCGAGCCCCCCACTGTTGGCGAGCGTCGAGTTCGACTCTGGCACTGCCTTGGAGTTCAGGAGATAAAGGACGATGGCGAGAGCAAACGGCGTTCCAACTGTTCCAAGCGCAAGGACGAGCACGAGCTGGCCGATAACTTCCCCACCGATGATGGCACCGGGAGCAGACAGCAGCGCGAATGCGGCGAGGAGTGTCCGGTACCGTGAGTCTTCGACCGTCGTGTTCCAGCCGAGTTTATCAGCGACGAGGAACGGTAGGACGATTGTATTTCCTCCGAGTGTTGAGACTGCCGCACCACCAAGCCCAAGAAGGAAAAGCCACTTGGCGCTCGATCCGACAAGCGGGCCGAGAGCCTGTGCCGCGCTCACGGTCGTCAGGTTGGGGTCGGTGAGCACACTGGCAGTAACGAGGAAGATCGCAACGCTGTAAATGCCAAACGCGACGAGCATCGAGGCGACGATATCGAAGGTTGCGAGGCTGTACTCACGGTCAGTCCACCCACGAGCGTGCATTGTGTAGGAATGCATCGTGATCAGCGTGATGTGAACCGAACCGCCGAGGATGCCCGCAGCCACAACCGCACTGCCGGAGGGAAGTGATGGAGAAAGTCCCTGAACGGCACTCCCTGGGTCGATCGGAACGACGGAAAGGGATGCGACGAATGCGAGGACGACCGCGGTAACGAGGATCTTCGCAAAAAATTCAATGAAACGATACCCTCGCCCGGCGAGACCGATGGCCAGAACCAGCGCCCAGATACCCCCCCATATTCTGGCGTCGATTCCCGTTATCGTCGACGAGACTGAAGCGACCGTCTTCATGATCACGAGCTGTGCGACGCCAGCTACAATCACCACATCGATGACGAGAATCCAGGCCCACCACTCCCCGAGATACTCCTCGACGATGCCCACAATTCCCCGCTCGGTGAGGAGTCCCAACCGCATTGCGAGATACTGCGCTAGTGCACCTGCGACCGCAGAGAGAATCACGACCCAAAGCAGGGCGTAGTTGAAGCGTGCACCCGCAGTGAGTAGACTCGCCATCGTCGCCGGCCCTGCGGCGATCGCCCCGGCAACCCACGATGGGCCCATCTCACGGAGGTAGTCGCGGACTGCTCTGCCCTCCGCGGTGGTCACAGTAGTCGGTGTTTCGTTCATACCTTGGTGGTATTACCGGAGAATAAAATACATACCGACTCTATGGACCGAGCAGGTCAATTGTCTCGGGGTGAGATCCCAAGCTGTTCACCCCCACTCTAACTGACGGATATCTCTAGTAATCACGACTACCTCGTAGCAAAATACGAGGAGAACGCCGAGAAGACTTCCCCAGAGAACGATCGCGAAAACCATCAGACCCATGACTGCCATTACTTACTCACCTCTACGTCAATGTCTGTGTCCACCGGCAAACCACCGTCGGTTGCCGGTTCATCGAATCTGCGAATCTCGTGGGAGAGTCGAGCTAAGTCGAATTTTTCGCTCGAAAATCGTGCGATAATCAACGTTAGCACGGTCGAGATGAGAAACGCGCCGGCGAAGGGAATCAAATACGTCGTGTCAGCCGCTGGGAGAGCATCTCCGAGCAATGAATCCAATACCTCGTGGAGGCCGAACGGGAAGGGGAAGTAAGCGCTCCCGGCCGCGAGTCCGGCGAGACTGCTCAGGAGGGCTCCCGTACCCGAGAGATGGCCACTAAACAGGCCGTAGACGAGCGGGAAGCCTACGGCGGCACCGAGGAGGTCGGCAACGAAAAAGAGGCGAAGGACACTCTGAGCGCGAAGGCTCACCGCGATTGCGGCGACCGCAATGACCACGGTAAACGCCCGCCCACTGAATCGTAGGGTTCGGTCGTCCGGGTTTTCGAGCAACCGCGGGAGATCGGCTGTCACGAGGCTCGACAACGCATTGAACAGCGTGTCGGCAGTGCTCATCACTAACAAGAGCGCTAGCAAGAAGACGCTGAGGACGACCCACTCTGAGACGGTGCCCTCGAGCAGAACGAAAAAGTCAATTCCAGCGTTATAATTCTCACTGCCGAATTGAGTGACGACATCGGCATTACCGACTGCGACGACACCGAGGAGCGTGGCCAAGAGGAGAACTAGGCCGTTAGCGATGGTCGCGGTGCGGAACCCTCGCTCAACCGTGTCGGATCCGCTGGCGGCGTAAATACGCTGCCACCACGTTTGATTGATGAGTTCCGCACCGAGGATCGCGAAAACCAGTGCAGCGCCGAACCTGATCCCTGGAACGAACCCGGGATCAAGGAGCGTGGAGTCAGCAGACACGATCCCCTCGTAAACGCCGTCGGTTCCGCCGAGTACGAGTACGATCGTGACGATGATCAGCCCGGAGGCCGCCGTAACCGGTGTACAGCAGGACAAATCCACCAACGAGAACCGCCGTCTGCCATTGAGGAACTCCCGCTACGTGGTGGAGCGCCAGCGAAATTCCGGTCAGCTCCGCGGCGAGGAACACGAACATATAAAGGACGCTAACGGCGATCACGAACGCGTACATCGCACCGCCGTACCGCACGTAGGCGTACTCAGTGAGCGAATGGCCTTCTGGAATCACCTCGCGGATCCACGGGCCGAGCTTTGAGTACGCGAGCATCGGAATGGCCTCACCGACCCCGTAACCCACCACGGCCGCGATTCCGTAGAGGGCGCCAGCTTCTGGGGCCGAAAGGAGAATCCAGACACCCATGGCCGAGGCGATGAGCGTGGCCGACGTTCGCCCTTCCCCAGTTGAATTGCGTGCAGTGATGAGATCCTCTACAGACTCGACCCTCCCATGTGAGAACCAAACCCCGATCCCGGTAAAGACCGCAAGCGTCGCGATCGTCAGTCCAAGCGCCACGGCAGAACTCACCATATCACTTCTCACCTCCTTCGACGTCCATCGCATCGTGGGGGTCGTATGCTGTCTCAAAAAAGGCGATCTCTAACGATACCGTTCGCCGGAAGAGTCGTTCGATCTGTCGCCGACGACGGGGTGAGGCGGCCTCGCCTTCTTGATTGAGTTCGTCGCGGAGCCACGACACGAAGCTCTCGAACCCCTCTCGTTGGCATGGAGGTCGATCCACTCCGCAAGGTAAAATCTTGAGGGCGATTCGCCTTCAACGGTATTGGCCCATTCCAAGTAGATCCACTCTGCGGGAAGGAGAACCGCGAGCGTCTCGGCATACCCGCCTTCCCTTGCGGCTCGCTCTAAGAGATCCTCGAACGCCTGAGTTTCGGGGGTTAATTCGGGATCAGTGTACTCAGCTTCTGGAACGTCGAGTGCCTCGAAGGAGCGCTCGAAGTAGTCGTTCTCGTCGGCGGTCAGTATCTCGAGAAAATCGACGAGTTGTGACTTCGATTCCATAGTCGGTGCGTCTCCAACGGTGTGTCCAAAGACCCCGACGAGCGTTCCGACGAAGGCGTAGTCCTATACTAGATACAGCTGGAAGACCTCATCGTCGAGGTCGTCGGTTCCGAGTTCGCGTGTGAACTGATGGGACGTCGCTTCCGACCATTCCGGTTGCGCACGTTCGCGAAGCCAGTCGGTGAATCCGGCCGTCTCATATACCTCCGCGTACTTCTCGAAGGTCTCGGGAACGCTGGCAACGTTGGTATCACGGCCAGTCATACCGACCATTCCTCCTGTCGCCAAGCGGCGTCCCAGAAGCGGTACTCGTAGCGAGCGGACGTTCGAAACAGGTTCCGAAAGCGCTCACACTCGACCTCGTTTTTATTCCTGGCCACATCGTCCATCAACTCCTTACACCACGTCGTGAGTTCCGTGAATTCATCGCCTGCGTATATCTCAATCCACGAAGCATACCGATCATCGTCCGGCAATCCTTTCTTTGCGAGTCGCTTTCCTGTCTCGTTGAAGCCCCACATACAGGGCAAGAGTGCAGCCACGAGATCACCGAACGTCCCCGTTGTCGCGATACGCACGAGGAAGTCGGTGTACGCCCTCGTAGTGGGTGATGGATCCGTAGTCTCCAGATCGCTCTCCGTGATATCGAACTCGGCCGCGTACTCGCGATGTAGATCCATCTCAGTGTTAATTGTCGAATCGAGGAGTTTGGCGAATGTACCCATCCATTCGAGATCAGGTGCCTTCGTCGCACCGTGGGCGAACACTCGTGCGTAGTCAATCAAGTAGATGTAATCTTGCCTGACCCAATACCTAAATGGCTCTTCATCAAGGGTTCCTGCCCCTAACTCCTCAACTATCGGATGCGCTACGATAGCATCCCAGATCGGTTCGGCCACTGTTTCGAGATCGCTGCTGAAGCTCATACCTAAATATGAGTGTTCCTCTCCAATATCATTTAGTAATATAATTGAGTGATTCGACGAGATCTCTTGATTTTTGAGACGTGCATCGGTTGAATAGTTTGCCTTCGACGTCGGTGCCCCCGGACTCGTAGAAGTTACCAACGAGAGCCACGAGAACCCCGCAGCCCACCAGTACACAGTTGCTATCGACGACGTGACTGAAGAACTGATGGCCTGCACGTGCCCGCACCACGTTCACCGGAACACCTGCTGCAAACACATGGCCGCCGTCGAACACGCAACTGACGATGGAACGCTCGAGGCCTTTCCCTCCGAGGACGACGACGATATCGAACCAGACAACTACGACTGTGACGGCCTCGGGGACTTCTCGTGCTGGCCGTGCGTTCGTGCGGGTCGCAAAGAACTGCCGAACTAACCACCCCTTCAGCTCTTTTTATCCATGACACGCTAGTGACGTTCTCGGATATCACCGACCAGCAAACGCTCACGGAAAGCACAGATGTAGCGATCAAACGTGATTAGTCCCCAGTAAAAGAGTGGACTACAGATATATATTCAGAATTCCAACTAAAACGCGCTTTCGAGAGATGCCAAGTACCGTGCACGGTCAGTTCCTATCATGTCCACTACCCGGCGAACAATTTTCCTCTACTACCTTTACCAGGCAACTCTCTCAAATGGTTTTTACCTTCCTGTCGGTATCATCTTTCTCCAACAACAACGTGGATTCGGTCTCGATATAATTGGCTTGACACAGGGGGCATTTGGACTCGCGCTTGTCTTCGCTGAAATCCCCACTGGTTATCTTGGTGATCGACTCGGCCGTCGGTCAACTCTCGCACTTTCCAGTGTTATCACCACTCTTGTCATGGCTTTGTACACCGTCATTACCACACCAACTGCCTATGTTCTTCTCTACATATTGTGGGCGATTGGATGGAGTCTTGAGTCTGGTACCGGATCGGCGTGGCTCTATGAGATCCTCTCTGAACGTCTTGACTCTGACGAGTTTGCGCGAGTTCGTGGCCGTGGCAGTACTGTCTCACTCCTTGTCTCAGCCATCAGTGCCGTCACTGCTGGCGTCCTAGTTACCGTAGCGTGGCCGCTACCGTTCGTTGCAGGTGCAACTCTCTCCGCTGCTGGTCTGCCTGTCCTTATGGCTCTTCCCATAGTGACTGTTGACACACGCCGTCTAACGCTTGTCGATGGTCTGCGGACACTCTTAACTACAGTTACCGCCCCTGGTCTCCGGTGGTTCATTGTCTATTCTGCCATTTTCTATGCACTCTTTGACGTTCTCCGTGCCTTCGAACAACCTGCTGTGACGGGTGTGGGTGTTCCGGTTGCTGCACTGGGAGTCCTCTATGCAGGCCTCAAACTGGTTTCTGCGTGTTCAGCTGCAGCGACCGGCTGGCTCGCCGACCGTGTCGGGGTAAGTGACTCGTTCCGTCTCCTCATCCCTGTTGTTGGCATTGCATTTCTTCTGGTTGGTGTTTTACCGGTCGTTGTCGTTCCGGTCGTTTTCCTTGTGCGGGCAATCCAGAGTATCGTCCAGCCGTTGCGGGCACAATATGTGAACGATCGGGCAGACGATATGGGGCGAGCCACAGTCCTATCTGGTGTTTCAATGGCTTTGTCGCTCGCCGGTGGTGGCGCGAATCTCGTCGCCGGTCAGTTTGCCGAACGTATTGGCCTCTTTTCATTTCTTGCAGTCTCTGGCTGTCTGTCAGTAGCTGCTGCCGGACTGCTCTGGATACGTATGACACCGGTCAGGAACGAATTCGTTCGATAATCTCTGCAGAGTTGTCTACTCGTACCAGAAGAGTTTCTCCAGCTAGTTCAATACGAACTGTGAGAATTAGCGGTGCCTCATTCGAAACAACGACTGAACGATCCGTTGCCGCGAATGGAATCGTCCACACCGGCTGATTAAGGACATCAAGCCCTCGATCGTGACAGAACGAAACGACGCCCTCATCGTATAGAATCAGTTCCCCGGCTGAGAGGAAAAATTGGTCTCCACAGGATGGACACGAACTGTATATGCTTGCTACCCCCCGGCTATCTGTGTTGAATGGAATCTGTGGAGGTCGGAGTACATTAATTGTTGTCCGATCGCCACATGTCCTACAGCTTCGGTTTGCGAATGCAAATTGCATCTGACGACAATATCGTTCGAACTGCGTGACTGGATCTGTCCCTGTAGGATCAAGGGCTGGTGGAGTACCGATAATCTCGTAAAGGTGGTTACAGTCAGTACATCGAATCCGAGCGACACTATTTTCAAATACTGCCTCCATTGGTTGACCACAGTAATAACAGCCTGTGTCAAGCGTGTATTTGTAGTCTACATCAGGTCGATCAAGGGTTCCAGATCGGAGTGCATGATAGACGATGCGTCCCTCCACTCGCATCTGATATCCTCCATCGACCCTATCAACGAAAATCCCTTGAAGACGCTGTAGGTGGTAATTGAATTGGCTGCTTGGTATGTCGACAGCCGTCCGGTTCATCAGCTCGGTAAACGTGAGTATCGGTTTTGTTCCCTTCTCTACCCTCGCATCGCCTAGTGCCTTAATTATCTTCGCCCGTATCTCATCACTGATGAGTGCGAAGGGATTCAATTCACTTGATTCCATATACGCATCTAAGGACGCTGGTCTTTCAGTATTTCCATCCGGATTGTTTAAAACAGCATCAGTATGTGACTGCGACGGCCTCGATGACTTCCCATGCTGGCCGTGCGTGCGAACAGGACGGGAGGAACTGCCGAACTAACCACTGCTTCAGTTTTTAATCAACACTTTTAAAGAGACACAAATCCACAGTTCCACCGATTACTGATTCTGGCGTCAATCTCCCAGCCCGATGCTTGTTTAGAACGTTTGGTGGATATAACAGGCAGAGACGTTAACCAAGTCGAACCACTCTGCGCTAGAGTATGTCACACTCTACTCGTCGAATCGAACCCGACGACGAGATGAAAGAGAATATCGAGAAACACAACCGTGGCCAAATCTGTTCCGAGTGTCACTCAAATACGTTAATTACGAGCCCCAATGGGAGGGAACTCGTTTGTGAGACCTGTGGATTAGTTGTTGAAGAACGCAGTATCGACCATGGTCCAGAATGGCGAGCGTTCACCCATCGGGATCGTCAACAGAAAGCTCGAGTTGGCACACCGACGACGCCCACCAAGCACGATAGGGGCCTAACGACGACGATAGACTGGAAAGACAAGGATGCATCTGGCCACACGTTATCGGCCGAGAAACGCAAACAGATGCACCGGCTACGGACGTGGCAAGAGCGTATCCGGGCGAAAAACGCCAACGAGCGTAATCTCCAGTTCGCGCTTGGCGAAATCGATCGAATGGCAAGCGCACTGGGCATCCCGCGTTCGGTGAGGGAAATTGCCTGCGTACTCTATCGCCACGCACTGAATGACGATCTGATTAAAGGTCGATCAATCGAAGGCGTTACAACCAGTTGTTTGTATGCAGCGTGTCGGAGTGAAATGATCCCTCGTAGTCTGGAAGAAGTATCGGCCGTGTCGCGTGTGGAACGAACCGAAATCGGCCGGGCATATCGGTATATCGCATGGGAACTTGGACTCAAAATTGAACCCACTGACCCACATCAGTACATTCCCCGTTTGTGTTCAGAACTCAGCTGTTCTAACGAGATCAAAGAGAAAGCCAACGAAATCATAGACGTCGCAATCAATCAAGGATTACTCTCGGGCAGATCACCCGTTGGTGTTGCCGCAGCAGCGATTTATGGTGCCACGCTTCTTTGTAAGGGAGAAAACACCCAAGCTGAAATTGCCGACGTCGCCAACATTTCTCAAATGACTGTCCGTAAGCGGTATCAAGAGCAGATGAGCGCGCTCAATAGATCGCATTAATTATCGGTACACCCGTAATATTCAAACTTACTTCTAACTGATGATTTAAATCGACACATATACAATCAAGAGGATAAACATTTTTGTGTATTTTTCACAAGCAGGGCAGGTTGAGTGTCTCGGGGCGTGAACTGGGTAGTTCACCACATAATGCTGGTTTACATTCACTGACTACGAAGGACAAAGCTATCCCTGTTGGTGGGAACAGTGGATATGATTTCTCTGGTCACAGGAACGCGACATATCTACAATTTCGACAGTAAATCCTGTCACCATCATGGAAGAGGATTCCATCGGCACACTGTGCACACTTTCCTTCGACAGTCCCGTCGGTAGCGGATTCTGCCTGAGATTTGTATATCACTCGTTCCAACGCGGCGATGCGGCGACGTTGCTCATTGAGTTGCTTCTGCAGACGTTTTGTGTTGTGTCGCTGATGTGCTAGCGAACCACGTCGCCGTCTCCGCTGGTGATACAGCATGATTAATCATACTGTATCTGCTTGCATGGTTGTTGTGCGTGCTCTCGCAAGGACCACTCACCCTCTGAAAAGAGACATGGTATTCGTGGATATTTTCCATAGCTTTCCTTAACGAGAAACCGACTTACTAACTGAAACGGATGGATGCGCTATTACCGAAGATGACAAGCTAAATGTCCGGCTGACTTCGTTTACAGAACAAAGGCAAACGCTCGATACAGTATAAATCCAGTGCCTCCTGCACCAAGGAGTGTGAGCAGCCAAATTGCGACTGTATAAATTGTTTTCCGGACGGAGATACTTTCTGTCCCTTCAGTTAGGCCACTTCCAATGATACTCCAGAGGATAATATTGTTGAACGAGATCGGGTAGCCGAGAATTATCGCGGTTTGAGCGATGATAAACGCCGGAATCAGCGCTGCAATTGAGCGTAGAACGCCAAGCGACGAGTAATCACGTGCGACTGCTTGGAGAATACGTGGCGACCCCATCCATGCTCCTAGCAGAATCCCAATTGCTCCGAACGACAGCAAAATCGTCCCTGAAAGTTGCAGCTGTGATTCGAACAGGGGTTCCAGTGGACCGGTCGCTAAGCCGACTTGACTGCCACCGCTCGAAAAGGCGACTAAACTCCCGAGAGCAATCAAAAAGAGCCGAACTCCACGGTCGATCGAACGATTGAGTGATCGTCGAAGTAATCCGACTGCGACGAGACCCAGAATCAAACTCGTAGATGCCATCACAAGATTGTACTCCCCAATTATCGTCGGGCCAGTCATCATCAACGAGTTAGAAACGTAACTCGCGATGGTTCCCTGTGTAGTATCAGGGGTAGGAATCAGTGCCGAGGGCATATTCGCGACGATGATACCGACGATCCCACCGAGGATCGGGAGCGTGGTTTGTTCGGAAAGACTGGTGCGACGGAGCAAGTGGCCCGTCGTATAAGCGATCGTGATCGACATCACCGGTACTGCTGCCCAGAATGTTGCAATCTCACGATAGGTCCCATATGCAGGTTCCCCACCAAGTGCCAGTCCCGCGCCAACGATCGACGCTGTGGTTGCAAACGCAGCTGGAATCGGATATCCTGCCCTAACTCCAAGCGCGATATAGCCAGCTGCTGTCAGTAGACCTGCAATCGCTGCGAGTGGTGTTAATTGAACGCCCGCTATTAGCCCTTCTCCCACCGTTTTCGAAATATTGCCACCTTGTGTGATCGCTCCTAAAGCAGCAAGTAGTCCTAGAAGAAATGCAGCGCGCATCGTCGATAGGGCATTTGCACCAACCGCTGGTGCAAAGGGGGGTGAATTACTACTCGCGCCTAGTGCCCACGCCATCGCTAGACTTGTAGTGATCGCACCAGCCACGACAATGAATGATTTTAGGATAGCCATCTGCTCTTTGAACTACGTACCCTATTCATCGTCAATAGCAATAGCCCCGCTGCTTGAATGAGCGTCCTGAACAATTCATAGGTATTTCCGGATATATACTCTCGTAACATTCGATCAGAAGTTCGTGTACGATCGTTCACACGGGTAGCAGATTGGCTTATGGAAGTTGCAAGGCTATGTAATCGTTCCGTGCGCCACGACAGATGAGTTCTTCCGGATGTTCGGTTGCTTCGAGTAATCTGTCGTTCATACCAGAGAGAGGCGATTACTCCATCAAAATACTGTGGCTTAGAATCCAAAAAGAAACAGATGTAGACGGGTCGAGTTCTATTTGAGTGAAGCATCTATTCCCCTGGAACCCACCAGATAACCTCCTGTGGACTCCATTTCCCTCGTTCTAACGCACCACACTCATGAAGCTCCTCAAGCCGTTGATGCACTGGCCGCCGTTTCATCTGACCGTATCTGCGATTCACCGAGCAGCCACCGCTGGAAACTCGGACTCACGAACCACTCGAAGAATATTGTCATTACTCGCTTGTTCCGCAAATCGTCCCTGTTCGTGGCACTCACTCTACCCTGTCTCACCGTATCAGTCTCCTCAAGTAGGTAGCTCCGCTTAAGACCCTGTAGTATAGGGTTCAAAAAGAGGACTCACGTTTCCAAGATTTTCAACTAATTTATACATTGGCGGTGATCTGGATGATTTCTCCCACCCTATCGAGCAGACCAAAACCCATGTCCGTTCGCATTCGTAGTGATACTATGGAAACCATATTATTCCGAATAGTATTAAAAAATGGTATACCTATATGGTGTTCTCTGGATTTATACATCCTTCTAAAGCTATTCTCGGTTTCTCTTATCATATTTCAATAATACTCCTTAGAATTCGGAAAGGATATGGGACACTTGTGAGTAGAAGAATACCGACAATGGTTGTGAGTAGGCAGCTACAAACAAAACTGAGGGACCGCAGAAAACGTGGTACAAATGTCATTCTCTGACAAACTCGGCGACAAGATCGTCAAACACAGTCGTCTTTTTATCGTCGCTCTACTCGTCTTTTCGTTGCTTCTCGGATCGGGTGCGTCGATGGTAGGACAATCATCTTCCCTCGATTCGTTTCAAAGTGATAGCAGTTCAGCCGCAAAAGCACAGAGTTACATTAGCGAGAACTTTTCGACGGGATCGAACAACACGACGAGTGCTCAAATAATCGTCCGTGATAACAATACGCTCTCTAAAGATTCACTCAAAAATCAAATCAAGTTACAGCAAGCACTGCGGAATAATAGCACCGTAAACGAAACTCTTACCGAAGACTCTCCAACGGTTGGGATAGCGAATATCCTCGCCACAACGATTAACCAATTAGACAAAGCGGAAGAGCTCAAATCCCGTGGCGAAAACCTCCAGGAACGAAAGGAAAATCTCACCGAGTGGGGTAAACAGCTTCAGGCCCGTTCGGAACAACTCAACGAGAGTAAAGAAGAACTCCAGCAACGGGGAGAGCAGCTGAAAGAGCAAGGTGAAGAGCTGCAAGCGCGAGGGGAAAAACTCCAACAGCGCTCGGACGAACTCAATCAGAGTAAACAGGAACTCCAACAGCGCGGTGAAGAGCTCAAAGAGGAGGGTCAGGAACTCAAACAACGCGGACAAAAACTCCAACAACGCTCTGACGAGCTCAACGAGAGCAGAGCACAGCTCCAAGCGAAGGGCCAGGAGCTACAAGCGCAAGCCAAACAGTTGAACGAGAGCAAAGCACAGCTCCAGAATCAGGGCGAGGAGCTCAAACAACGTGCTCAAGAACTCAACGAGAGCCAAGCAGAGCTCGAACAACGCCAGGCGAATTTGGAAGCACGAGCCCAAGAACTCAATCAGACTCAACAGGAGCTCGCAGCGCGTAATAAGAGTTTGCAAGAGCAGCGGGCCACTATCGAGGAGGCCCACCAGAATGGTACGATCAACGATACCGAGTATGAACAACGTCTCGGTTCACTTCAAGAAGAACAGACCGAATTGAAAGCTGATCAAGCTCAGCTCGTAAACAAATCGACCGAACTCCAGCAGGACCGCCAAGAGCTCGAAAAGGATGCCCAACAACTCAAACAGCAAGCAGCTAAACTCGAGTCAGATAAGGCAGAACTCGAACAGCAATCCGAACAGCTCAAAGAAACTGCAGAACAGATGCAGGCCGAACGTGCTGAATTGGAAGAGCGGTCAGCTAAACTACAGCAAGAAGGCAAGGAACTTCAGCAAGCATTTAGCGAACTCCAGCAGGACAAAAAGGAATTGCAGGAAAAACAGGCTGCGCTCGAAACGGATTCACAGCAGCTCAAGGAGCGTGGTGAGCAACTCAAGGAAGATTCACAACGACTTCAAGAGGACTCCCAAGAGCTGAAAGAAGCACAAGCGGAGTTGGAGAACGATTCCGCGCAGCTCAAAGAAGAAGGTCAACAGCTCCAAGAGCAGTTCGAGAATTTCAAAGACGCTCAGGAAGCACTCAAAGAGGACGGACAGGAACTCAAGAACGACCAGCAAGCACTCCAAAACGGGACTAATTTCACGCTTTCCGAGCAGCTGTCGATCCTCGAATCACATAATCAATCGGAGATCGATAATGCGACCACGACCATTCTGGCCGAGAACTCCAGTTTTGGTGGTGCAAGTGCTGGTGGTGACGGCGCGTTCGCGTTCATGCCGACCAGCTACAAAGCCGGGAGCACGGATGCGAACGCGACGATGATCGTTGTCACCCAACAGACGGAGGGTGAAACCACCAGTAGTCAGACGTCGAGCGATCGGATCATGAATTCACAGCTTGCCATGCAAACGATCGCTCACGAGCAGTTCAAGGCAGAACAGTCGAGCGTCCTCGTCTTCGGAAGCGGCATTATCTCGGACGAGACTCAGCGTTCGATGAGCGACAGTATTCTTATCGTCGGACCCCTAGCGGTCATCTTCGTTCTCGGCGTCTTGATATTTGCCTATCGAGATCTTCTCGATATCATTCTGGGGCTCTTCGGTATCGGCCTCGTTCTCGTGTGGACGTTCGGCTTCATGGGCTGGACCGGTATCGACTTCAACCAGATCTTCATTGCAGTCCCAGTGTTACTTATCGGGCTCTCGATCGACTACGCCATTCACGTCTTCATGCGCCATCGCGAGGAGCGAGATCGTACTGAAGGTGTCGAACAGTCGATGAAGGTCACGTTATCGAGTCTCGGAATCGCGTTGATTCTCGTGACTGTAACCGCTGTAATCGGGTTCCTCTCGAATCTCGTCAGCGACGTGCCCCCAATTCGTCAGTTCGGTATCGTGAGTTCCGTCGGGATTACGGCGGCACTGATTATCTTCGGTGTACTCATTCCTGCTCTGAAAACCGAACTCGATTCGTTCTTGGAAGCCCGCGGTTGGGATAGGGAGAAACGGGCGTTCGGTACCGGAGGTGGACGACTTGGCGCGGTGCTCGCTGGCGGTGCGACGGCAGCTCGCAAAGCACCACGTATCGTACTCGCCATCGCCGTGATTCTCACCGTCCTCGGCGGTGCTGGTGCAGCACAAGTCGATACGAGCTTCTCGCAGGAGGATTTCCTGGCAAGCAATCCGTCGGGCGTAATGACCGAATTGCCGGAACCCTTCGCCCCCGGTGAGTATACGGTGAAATCCTCGCTGGAATACGTGAACAACAATTTCCTGCGGCAGGATTCCAATGCAGAGATACTGATACGAGGAGATATCACCCAACCATCCACGCTCGAAACGGTTGAAAAAGCAGAAAACGGAGCGGCCGAGAAAGATTCAACGGTCGTTCTCTCCAGTGGAGAACCCGACATCGATAGTCCGTTGTCCGTTATGCGGTCCGTCGCGAACGAGAACGATTCGTTCAAAACGACGTTCAAAAACGCCGACACGAATGGTGATGGTGTCCCGGATCGCAATCTGGAATCAGTCTACGACAAATTGTACACAGTCGCTCCTGACCAAGCAAAAAGTGTGCTCTATCGTACCGATGACGGTCAGTATAAAGCAATTCACATGACGGTCTCGGTTAAAGGCAGCGCAAGCGGTGATGCGGTTAGCGAGCAGATGAAAGCAGTTGCCGAGACGGTTGAACAGGAAAGCACTCTCAATGCTGTTGCGACGGGTCAGCCGATCATCTTCAAGATAGTTCAAGACCAACTGCTCAACTCGGTCATCGAAAGTCTCCTCATCACGCTCGGAGCGACATTCATCTTCCTGATGATCACGTACTACTTCCTGCACGGAAGTGCGACGCTTGGTTTCATCACGATGCTTCCTGTGGCGTTCAGCGTCTCCTGGATTCTTGGGACGATGTACCTCCTCGGAATCTCGTTCAACGTGATTACCGGACTGATTACCAGCCTGACCGTCGGACTGGGAATCGCCTACAGTATCCATCTCAGCGAGCGCTATATCCACGAACTCGACGAACAACCGTCCGCGTGGGTTGCAATGCGAAAGAGCGTCACCGGTACTGGTGGGGCACTTCTCGGCAGTGCCGCGACTACCGTGGGCGGGTTCGGTGTTCTCGTATTCGCCATCCTGCCTCCCCTCCAGCAGTTTGGAATCATTACGGGTCTCACGATCATCTACTCGTTCCTTGCGAGTGTCTTCGTGCTACCCAGCCTACTCGCCTTGTGGACCCGGTACTTGGGACCAGGTGATGCGATGACGGTCGAATCGGCAGACAAATCTACCGTGGATGATGTGGGAGCAACGAATGACTGATTCGACGGAAGCCAACGCGATAGCTGCGCTACAGCGATTGGGACTCTCCAAGTACGAGGCACAGGTCTTCTGTGCCCTGCAGCCGATCGATAAGGCGACTGCGAGCGAGATCAGCGAAAACAGTGAAGTGCCGCGCTCACAGGTCTATGGGGCCGCCGATGGGTTAGAAGAACTGGGTCTGGTGGATGTTCAACAATCCAACCCCCAACAGTTCCGTGCCGTGGGACTGGACGAAGCGCGTGCCCATCTACAGGCCAAGATCGAACGTGAGCAGGATCGTGCCTTCGAGGCACTTGATTCTCTGCAACAACAGCCAATCGACGAAACGGAAACCCAAGAAGATATTTGGACGCTCAAGGGTCAAGAAACGATTAACGATCGTGTCACCCAACTCATCAGCAACGCGAACAACCGGATTATCTTCGGCGCACGCGATCCGATGATACTGGACGACAATGTAATCACAGCGCTTTCGAAGGCACAAGCGGATGATATTGATGTCTTCATCACGAGTGGGAACCCCGCGGTTTGTGAGCTTTTTGAAGAGCGTGGTCTCGAAGCGTGCCAGTTCCCGATGAAGCCGGACGATAATGATCGGAGTGGTCGTGTTCTGGCAATCGATTCTGATGTTATTCTCATGAGTGTCCTCGTTCCAACCCACGATAGGACTCAAAACGAGGTCGCCTTTTGGAGCGATGGAACTGGGTTTGCCAGTATCCTGATCGGTCTCTTGGAGACCTGGTTTTCAAAAATCATTGAGTCGTAAGCCTGTTGAAAAATCGGCGCAGTGAATGCGCTATGATTGTTTGATTCATTAGTCGCAATGTTCAACGGCCTGATTTCTTGCGGTGACGTTGGTCACTACGGAATCGGCGGAGTTGACGATTAGACGAGTGTTGATTGCTCTCCAAATTGTTGCTGCTCGTCGTGCTCACTCTCGTTTGTAGTCATAGTCCATGACACTGTTCTCAGGTGGTTCGTTCACCCGAATTGATTCAGCGTTGATAACGGAGTTAGTGTATTATACTAACCTTGATTGTCTCCTAAATCTCGATAACTGTGTCGCATATCTCCCCTCACGTGTTTCCCTTGGCAAACGTCCCAATTACTTATCCGTATTGGAGCCTGCGACACTACATAATGAATCTCGCAGATTTTCAGCAACAGTCGGAAATCACCGACGATCTCCCAGCTATCGATTGTAATGCGTGCCAATCTGCTCTCGACCCTGCTAGCCAGCAATCCGTCTCATTTCTCCTCCTGGATCAGCTTCGAATTCCTGTGCTCAGTTGTGATGACCATCTCGAACAGTTCACGTCGATCTGTGGCCTCACCTCTGACGACACAGCGAAGCTTCTCCATCACCAACCCGCTGGTGGTATCTCGTGTCCTGGCTGTCGTTTCGCATCATATTCTGCAGCCCAGTCCATAGTCCCGGTCCAAGATGGGGCAATTGTACCCATCGCATGTCCAGAACACCAATCAAAGATCATTCACCGATTCCAGACAGGGCTGCAGACCCACCAACAGCTAACGTCTGGTCTTGGTACGACGATCGGCACCTCGCTGTGAATTTCAAGGTGACAACCAGGACTAGAAATGAAATTATAGTAGTGAAGTGCGGCATCCTCCCTGACGTAAGCGTCAGGGCTTCTTCTCCTTCATGTTGGTGTATTCGTCGGTTAACGACATGACCTGTTCTCTCGTGTGAACCAGTAACGAGACTCACACCAATTCTGGGAAATACGAACTCCATCAACGAGTGTAGAGAAGAGAGTACCCAGTGGCATCAGTGACGTCTTTTGAGAGCTTGGTCAGAATCGACTTTTTACTTGCCACTGATCCCTTCAGTAGCGGTTGCTATTACCGAGAAACAACACGAGAATGCACTCAATCATCACAATGCCCAATTCGATACTTACCCAAGGGAGTACTGTACAGACACATCAGAATACCCCGAGCGGATCGTATCCGGGTGATCATCGTTGTCGCATTGTCCCTGAAGCCGAGAAAATCTTCTATATTTGTACCACCCCCGTGAATCCGGTCGCCGAATCACGACACCGATTGGGTTCCCAAAGTAGTTGGTATAGGAACCCATTGAGAAATAAAATGAGTCCTAACCTTACTCAATGTCCTGATTGTGGATGGACTGGTAATACGAGTGATTGCGTAATCGATGAACTCAAACGAAAGTGTCCAGTTTGCCACTACGTATTACCACGCAATTCCTGAATCGGGCAATATATTCACTCGTCCTCTGAAATCCACCAGATGACCACCCGCGGACTTAATTTCCCCCGTTCCAACTCGTCGCGTTTATGCAACTCCTTGATCCGCAGATACACTGGCCGCCGTTCCATCACAACTGTATCTGCAACCTACCGGATGATCACTGCCGAGAGCTCGGACTCCCAAATCACTTGAAGAAGTTCTCGTCAGTCATTATCGGCGGTAGTTCGTGCTCTACTATTCTCTCAATTCGGATTTTATGTGAAAGTACACTAGTTTTAAGCAATTGTCTTATTAATACTGAATCTAATGCAAATCTCTCGCCGTTGGCTCATGCTCATCTTCGTTGGTTGCCTATGTATCACTGCGGGATGTAACTCTCTATTTAACGACTCCGACCCTCAAACAACAACTACGTCAGACCTTCAAGGAGAGCTCGCACCCGGTTTGACTGCCCATGGAGTGACAGACGTGGGTATGCTTACAGAAACACATGCACGAATTCTCCAAGAAGATTCCTACACTGTCGATTGGGCCAATGTCCAGCGATATTCGAATGGGACAGTGCGATATCAGTCTGCGGGTCAAACACGACGTGGTGCCAAGGGAGTCCACTTCTATTCACAAATCCGATACCCCACTCCACTACCGACCTTTGCCAGTTTTCCGTTACAACGCTATGAGACCTATGGAGAGCACTACACAATCTATCTGCGGTATCTCGGACAAAATAACACAACTACGAGAGCTTTAGACCGCTCTGAAGCACCGGTGTCAAAAACGTTCACGTCTCGTGAGTATCTATATGCGGCCTTGAATGCATTCAACAAAACTCACGGCTTCACAGCCACTAAACTCTCAAATTCATCCCCTTTCCGTTATCGAATACGACTAACAAAACTTGAACGTCCAGCACTGATTGCAAATTATCACGCCCTCGAGTCGGTGACAAATGCATCACTAACAGCTACGACCGATGGGTGGGGCGTCATTCATCAGTATCGTCTTACCTATACTGGGCAAGCGAACAATCGAACTGTCTCCGGAAACAAAACGATTCAGTTTACCCAACTCGGAAGCACTCACGTTTCACAGCCATTCTGGGTTCAAAATGTCTCATTGAATCAATCAACTACGATGAAGAGAAATCACTGATATATGATTACTTGAGCGCCGTCGTTGTACGAAGGAGGGGTGGCGGGAAGAGGGCGTGTGGATCAGGAGTGATGGCACCAGACCCACGCGAGACCATTCAGGGTGTCAGAGGCAACCGCGCCACAACTAGTCCTTTGAGGGGTTCGGTAAATGCTTTGTGCTACTATTAAAAAATAAGACAATTAGAAAGCTGACTACAGGTTTCGCTCTTCTCGTATATTCGCGAGAGCATGGGCTACGGTAAGTTCATGAACCGCTGCTGCACTGGCTGCCGCTCCATTGCAACCGTGTCTGCGCCCCACCGAGCAGCTACCGCTGGGAATTCAGAATCACGAACCAGTTAAAAGAGATTGTCATCATTGTTTTACGAATTTTTGACATCCCGAGCGACATCAAACAAGTTATTGTTGAACTGATGTCCACGATCATCAAATTCACGAATGTTCGCCTGAGGGAGTTGTTCAGCGTATAGCGCGAGATGTTCAAACGGGACCACTTCGTCGTCGCGGCTGTGATACAAGAATATCGGAGATTCTTTGGGGAGTTCCGATGCGAAGTCTTTCTGTAGTACATCCTCGTCAACGTTCCATCCTTTAGAGCCAAAGTAGGGTGGCGCGATTAGGAATACTCCGGTGACGGACTTTTCTATCTCCTTTTCGGAGAGACATTTCAACAGAATCGAACCACCCACAGAGTGTCCGACGAGAAGTACCTCCTGCTCCAACATATCGAGTTCTTTTGCTACCCGATCTGTCCACACTTCTGGAGAATCCACGTTCGGCATCTTCGGACACCGTACCTCGTACCCTGTCCCCAATGTTTCCTGCAGACTTGCTACTAGTTTCATATCTTCCTTGTAGGCTCCCTCACCGCCACCGTGAATGAACAGTACTTGTTTTTCCATGGTTATTTCTTTTTGATACGGACACCGAGATGGGTGACAGGGTCTATAGAACACTGGTATCTTCTAACTCAACTTACTGGAGATCTCATTAAGAGGCCCTTCATGCTCGTTACAGTATTCTCATATCTGGCTAGGAACTGCTTCAGTATCAATGATTCCTTGAAGGAGTATCGAAGCATTGGAACGTACCGATTCCCTTCAATGACGAGACCATGTCTAAGAAATTCCAAAATCATTTTTACCGTACCTATCTGTTACAGTAGAGATGACCGGAAATACACCCAAGAACGTCACCGATTCTATCCGTTATCAAGGAAAGGCGATCGATGATCCGGCATGGATACCTGAATTTCTCGCTGAACAGGAAACGGGTGTGCTTGGTCTCATTGATGACAATATCCCTCATCTTGTGACACAACTCTTCGTCTACAATCGAGATGAAGGCGTGATTTACCTCCACGGTGCAGAGGCGGGACGTGCTCACGAACTCGTTGAGAGCGGCGACCAATCCTGCGCTTCCTTTACAACGAGTGAAAAAGGGCGATATATCCCGGCTGATGAACCGGTAAACTTCACTGTCGAGTACTCGAGCGTGGTCGCCTACGGAACCATTGATTTGCTCGCTGATAGAGAGGATAAACGAGCGGTTCTTGAGCAATTTATGGAGAAATTTGCACCCCAATTGGTTGAAGGCGAGGACTATGAGCTAATAGCACAGGAGTCAATCGATCGGACGGCCGTCTACCGTCTCGACATCGAATCATGGAGTGGCAAAGAAGGGTGGAAAGATCCCGATCATCCAGGAGCGTACAGTCTCGATTCAACCCAGTAATTCCACTCCACAGATCGGCTCCATCGAATTCGCACTCATCGCCGGTAGTGTCTTTTCACATTCTCTTGGATGAAATCCCGGCCTGAAAGGTCTTTTCCGGGAGCATGACAGTGGATCATGCCCTGTGTGAACCGGAATTCGTGATGTTACGAGTTGGATGACCGTCGGGTAGCCGATGTGGGCTGATTCTACAGCGAACCCTGTCGAGAGAGATTGTGCCTTTGACGTCGCTTCGACAGGTCTGGTGGCCGAGTTTCTTTGAGCCAACGCAACCAATGAACGGACCGGAAGAGGCCATTCTGATCAGTCTCTCAAAATTCGTCTACTCATCTTCCTGCGCTCACTCCCATTATCCTCAAGCTACCGAGTAGCGGAGACCCACGTCGGATGCTGAACCACCCGACGTTGTCTTTCGTCTGCCAAGGCTCGAAAGACCAACCAGACGAATCCATCCGCAGCCCTTGAAGCTGCCGAGACGACACAGCAACGCGCACAGGCCGAACAATTTGCCTTCGACGTCCAAGCCCCCGGAATTGTCGAAGTGACCAACGAGAACCCGGCAGACCACCAGTACACCGTCTCCATCGATCACGAGAGTCAACCCAGACACTAACCTATCATCGATCTCTCAATCCTCCTAAACAAAAATGCTTCCCTCATGCACGCTGTAGAGTTTGACGACAACGTTGAACGTCTTCCCGTGGATATCTATCGGTTCCGTACTCGACGATTTGTGATCGGTGAGTGAGAATTTCACGAATGACTGAGGCAATTTTACACCGATAAATAACATTGAAGTACTATAGATGTCTTTGAAGAAATGCTGTGTGTCCGATCGTTGTAGCAGTGCTCCATGATACAGTTCACTTGCTACAACGATTTTCCTCAGGTCACGGGTATACAGCACCTCATGAATTCAAAGGCATTCTGTGATATAACGAGTGACGATTTCTCAACTCTTACACGCCATTATTGAGACCTACGATATCCTTATAGGTCACAGTATGTCATCACGCAGGCGATGTGATGACCTGTATTATCTCACATTATTCCTACCAGGATTCTCACTGTAAACACATGACTGCAGTCGAAAATCGTCGCAAAAATCACAGGAGCGGTTTCAACGTCTGTTCCCTTACAACCGAGATGCTCTATCTCGCATTTTCGAGCAAGCACCGCATTCGTGTGATCGACAAACGAAATCTGCTGGTCGTCGAAACGCTCGAACTCCTCACACGCCGCGTCAAACGTTGCTTTGCCCACTAGCAAGATATTGTACGTCTTCGACTGGTGAACCACCGACCCGAATCTACTTGATACAAAGATCGAGTCATCTGAAACTTCTTTGACCGTCCGTTGTATCGCCTGTATCTCACCACCTACTTCAGATAGTTCCAACTATCTATCCAACTCAGAGGCAGAAACCGTCCGGTCAGAATGAATCGTAACACGGTAGCCAATATACTCAAAGCTCACTTCTGGCGAACCCTGCTGATAGAGAGCTTCGAGGGCATCAGGATTGATCGCCTCATACAGAGGAGTCGCAGGTTTCATGCCGTTGACTTCGGCCACGGCGGTCACAACGGCTTCAGTGATCGACTCCGTATCTGAAACTGAGTTACGTATCGAAGGTTCTGCTGGAGAATACGAAATTGAAGCGGAGAGCTAAGAGTACAGAGCCACTCTACAGTAGGACAATCAAGTAGATCGACGTAGTCGTCTACGACGATTCTTTCACTAACGGTAGTCTCAAGATGGTTGCTTGGCCAATTAATTACCTGCAACAAAGTCTTTTTACTCCATGCTTCGAACACTCGAATAATGCGGGGACTGCTTATTGGTCGCTTCCAGCCATTTCACAATGGACATCTCTCCCTCGTTGAACAAGTCGCTGCTGACGTTGATGAGATGATCATTGGGATCGGTAGTGCAGAGAAATCACATTCTGTTCGGAACCCGTTCACTGGTGGTGAGCGACTCCAGATGATCTCAAACGTCACCTCCTCTTTTGAAACCCAGATCTACCCGATTCCGATTGTTGATCTCGATCGTAGTTCAGTGTGGGTTCAGCACGTGATGAGCATGTGTCCACACTTCGATGTTGTCTACAGCAATAATCCACTCGTGCGACGGCTTTTCGTCGAACATGGATTCTACGTCGCTAGTACACCACTCTACATGCGAGAACAATATCGAGGGACCGAAGTTCGACGCCGTATGCTTGTGAATGAAGAGTGGTCGAAGTTAGTTCCAGAACCTGTCCGAACGGTGATCAACGACATCAAGGGTGTACAACGATTACAACGGCTTAGTTCCTATACGAACCCACCAGAGAAGAACCGTACTGTAACTAAGTCAGAGCCATCGCACTGATTATCCACTTCCGATACAAGCGTAAGGTGGTTTCACACAGGCCTAGGCCGTTACCTGGTCTGCAAGCATGTCAATGTCCTCCAAATTGTCTGGGACCAAGACCAATCGAAGTCGTGGGCGACCAACCTCGATCGGTACTTTCTCTGTCTCAATCAAACCACGATCCTCGAGTCGTGTTTTGGTCTGTGAGAAGGTCGCTTTGCTCGCGACGCCGGTATCCTCTCCCCATTTACTGATATCATAGAGCAGCACCTCGTTGTTCGCCGCCACTAACAGGGCAATGGCCACTTCATCGAGCTCGTCGTCCTCTCCAGGCATGGTGTCGACCGAGTCAACAACCATCATAAAGTCCGCTTGGACCTCATCGCCGAACTCCTCACCAAGCGTTTCTTGGACACGCGAGAGTGGCGGGGGTCGGAGGGAGAATGTATCACCGTCCTCCCAATCATCCGAAAACGACGACCAGATGTTCTCGACCAGCTCCTCATCGTCTGAACGCAGGCCTGTTAGTTCATCATCCAATGTTACCACGGTCACGACTTCATCATCACTGACCAGCAATGAACTTCGCGTGATATCAGTAGTAATTTGAAGTTCAAGTGTATCTTGGTCGATCAAATCCGCCACCTGACTCGCCAGAATGAAATCTTCGAGCGACGCTTTTAGCACATCAGGGGCGGCAAGTACTTGGAGGTCCGGCAACTCATCGTCGAACTCTGCTGCCATCAGCATCAGCGTCTCGAAGACATGCACATGGTTGCTGTCGAAACCGCAACCGACGACGGGACGCTCGACGCTTTCCCATCGGAGGACGAAGACGATACCGAACTCGAAGACTGCGACTGTGATGGCCTCGGTGACTTCCCGTGCTGGCCATGCGTAAGAACGGGACGGAAGGAATTGCCGAACTAACCACCGCTTCGTTTTCACTACTTTGCATCAATTTCACTCTCGAAAAGGAAGCGGACAGGTAATGTGGCGGGTGATCAATGAGTCGTCCTACGTTGCGGGGTGTACTATGTTTCGATTGCCAAATTTTGTAGCTAACCAAAAACCATCGGTATGGTAGGAACTGGATCTTTCGTTCTGCCCGGTCTCGCTGCTGCAGCTCCAGGACAAAAAAGTTTGAAAAATAACTCAGATCTTCCAGTTCCAGAGGAAGAAGTGATGTATGCTGATGAGATGCAATCTTTCAGTCCATCCGCGAAGCAGGTTCCAGTCGATCAGCTACCCATTAGTGTGTACAGTAATGAAAGTAGTTTAGAGAGTGGTATGAGTGCAATGGCTAGTGCCAACCGTTGTTACGGTACTGGTGTTAAATTTCTTGACGTACAAGTGTGTCTGAACAGCAATGGTAATATTAAGGC